>CAKOZB010000064.1 GCA_934131055.1 uncultured Clostridia bacterium
TAACAGGAGTGTGCTTTTGAAAAGAAGTGCACTTCTTAAATATATATGTACAAAATGTGGACGGAGAAAAAATTGTACGTTTTATATTAAAGTACTAACTCATATATTGTGATTATAATTTAAAATTCACATAAATATGTAGAGTTTTGTCGAACGATTATTCTTGCTTTTTTATCTTAGAGAGAATATAATTTTAGTAAATTAATTTCAAAAGCATTTTTTATTGAAAGACTTATTAAAAAATTTGCTATAGCGAAAGTTTTGATTCTAAAACAAAATTCCATTAACACACAAAAAAAATAAATATTGACCGATAAGTTAAAAATATTGTATAATAAGGAGGAGAATTATTGAAAGAAGAAAAAATGTATCTGCCATCAGGTGTAAAGACAAGAGATGGAAAAGATATTATGTGTTATACATTTGCTTTTTATATAAAAAATAAAGCACAAATAGATAAATTAGTGAAGAAAAGTGAGGAAATTCTTAGAACAGAGGAGTATTCTTCAAAGAAGTTACATGAAAATGATAATAATATTATAAAAGAAGATTCGGAAAAGTATGACTCAAATATTTATATAAATAAAAAGCACGATAAATTGTTTAAAGAGTTGTTGTCGGACAAGAAAGAGGCTGTTAAATTCATAAATCATTATTTAAATTTAAGTCTGACAGAGAAGGAAATTGAAAAATATGAAAAAGAATTTAGGACTGGTAAATTTTGCAATATAGAAGCAGACATTGTATATAAAATAAAAAATAGGAATGTTTTTATTTTAATAGAGCATCAATCAAGTGTAGACTTAAAGATGGCATATAGAGTATTAAGTTATAAAAACGCAATAATTGAATCCGCAATAGATAATAAAATGTTGAAAAAAAGAGATTATAAGATTCCAAAAGTAATAGCAATAGTATTGTATACAGGTAAAAGAAAGTGGAATAAAATATCAATAAAAGATATTGAGGAAAAAATAGGAGGATATCATGAGGACGGAAATGAATATAACTTGGTAGATATAAATAAATTTAGCAGTGAAGAACTCTTAGAAGATAATTTAATAATATCTAAAGCAATGTTAATAGAGAAAGCTCGAAATAAATTTGAATTATATAGAAACATAGAAGATATGATAAATAATCAAAAGAAAATGAATATATTTGAAAATACGCAACTAGAAAAGATTGTGAAATATGAGTTAGCTGGAACTGAAGACGAAAGTATAATAAATAAATTTATAGAAAAGATAAGAAATAGAGAGGAGAATGATGAAATTATGATGAATGCTGCAAGGATAATCAATAAAGAAATAAGGAAACAGAGAAAAGAAGGTATGGAGTTAGGAATAATAAAAGGCAAATTTATGATTGCAAAAAAAATGAAAGGAAAAATGAGCATCGAAGAAATAAGTCAAATAACTGGATTAAGTGAAAAAGAGATTGAACAGTTGTAGTAAAAGTGAGTTACAGTCTATAAAGCTATGGCGGAGATTTCATTAAAGGAGTATCTTTAAATTTGAAAGAACAAAAGTTTGTAAAACTATTGAAAAGGCATTATAAATGTGCTATAATAACAGTGCAAAATTTTATTAAAGGATGATTTTAATGAATGATAATATTATTATAAAAGGCGCGAAAGAACACAATTTAAAGAATATAGATTTAACGATTCCAAGGAATAAATTGGTAGTTGTTACAGGACTTTCGGGTTCTGGAAAATCTTCACTTGCTTTCGATACTTTGTATGCAGAAGGACAAAGAAGATATGTAGAAAGTTTGTCTAGTTATGCAAGGCAATTCTTAGGCATGATGGAAAAACCTGAGGTTGAGTCTATTGAAGGACTTTCACCAGCTATTTCTATTGACCAAAAGACTACATCTAAGAACCCACGTTCTACAGTTGGAACAGTCACAGAAATTTACGATTATTTGCGTTTGCTATACGCAAGAATTGGAGTGCCATATTGTCCAAACTGTGGTAAGAAAATTGAGAAACAGACGATTGACCAGATTGTTGATAATATTTTAGAACTTGAAGAAGGAACAAGACTTCAAGTTTTAGCTCCTGTTGTGCGTGGAAGAAAGGGAGAGTTTACAAAACAGTTAGAAGATTATCAAAAAGCGGGATTTATTAGAGTAAGAATAGACGGCCAAATGTATGAGCTTGGAGAAGATGAAATTACTCTTGATAAAAAGAAGAAACATAATGTTGATGTTGTGGTAGATAGATTAATTATTAAAGAAGGAATTCGTGCAAGATTAACAGAGTCTGTTGAAACAGCAATGAAATACGCAAACAACCTAGTTACAATAGATGTACCGGGACAAGAAGAGAAAATCTATTCTCAAAATTATGCATGTACAGATTGTGGCATTAGCTTTGAAGAATTAACACCAAGAATGTTCTCTTTTAACAATCCATTTGGAGCCTGCCCAGAATGTACAGGTATTGGTTATTTAATGAGAATTGATGAAGATCTAATAATTCCAGACAAAGATAAGACACTATATGATGGTGTAAAAGCCTTCGGAGCTAGCACCATGAAAAAAGGCGATACTATGGCTAAGATGTACTTTGAGAGTATTGCAAAGCATTATGGAGTTAAAATTAAAGATGTTCCAATTAAAAAGTTACCAAAGGATTTCTTGAATAAAATTCTATATGGTACAGAAGATGAAGTAATTGATTTTGAATACACATCTGCTGCCGGAACAAGAAAATATTCTACTCCATTTGAGGGTGTAATTCCAACACTTGAAAGACGTCATAACGAAACAAAATCTAATGGTATGAGAAGTTTCTACGAGATGTACATGAGCGAATCTCCTTGTCTTGCATGCCATGGTGCACGTTTAAGAAAAGAGAGCTTATCTGTAAAAATTGGAGATTTAAACATAAAAGAACTTACAGATATGTCAATAGATAAGATAAAAGAATATGTAAATAATATAGAGCTTACACCAACCCAAGCAATGATTGCAGAACAGATTCTACAAGAGTTAAATAAACGTTTACAATTCTTAATAGATGTTGGACTTGATTATTTAACACTTTCGAGACCAGCTGGTTCTTTATCTGGTGGAGAGGCTCAACGTATTAGACTTGCAACTCAAATTGGTGCAGGACTTACAGGCGTTCTATATATTCTTGATGAACCAAGCATTGGACTTCATCAAAGAGACAATGATAAGCTAATTGCCACATTGAAAAAGCTGAGAGATTTAGGTAATTCTGTTATAGTCGTAGAACATGATGAAGATACGATGTATGCGGCCGACCAGATTATAGATATTGGACCAGGAGCTGGAGTGCATGGCGGAAATGTAATGGCACAAGGAACAGCAGAAGAGATAAAAAATACACCAGGCTCTATAACAGGTGATTATTTGAGTGGAAGAAAACAAATAGTAGTTCCAAAGAAAAGAAGAAAGTCTAATGGAAAATCTATAGAAGTAGTTGGAGCAACAGAACACAATTTAAAAAATATAACAGTAAAATTTCCATTAGGACAATTTATATGTGTAACAGGTGTTTCTGGTTCAGGAAAATCAACGCTAGTAAACGAAATTTTATATAAGACGATTGCAAGAGACTTAAATGGTTCTAATGAAAAACCAGGAAAATGTAAGCAAGTAAAAGGCCTTCATAATATAGATAAAATAGTAAACATAGACCAATCACCAATAGGAAGAACCCCACGTTCAAACCCAGCAACATATACTGGTGTGTTTGATATGATAAGAGATTTATTTGCAGGGACAAACGAAGCAAAAATGAGAGGGTATGACAAGGGAAGATTTAGCTTCAATGTTCCAGGTGGAAGATGTGAAGCTTGCTCTGGAGATGGAGTCTTAAAAATAGAAATGCATTTCTTATCTGATATATATGTTCCTTGCGAAGTCTGCAAAGGAAAACGTTATAACAAAGAAACATTGGAGGTAAAATATAAAGGAAAATCAATATCAGACGTGTTAGACATGACTGTTGAAGAAGCATTAGAATTCTTCGATAAAATACCAAGAATAAAATCAAAAATTCAAACATTGTATGATGTTGGATTAGGTTACATTAAACTAGGACAACCTTCAACAACGCTATCTGGTGGAGAGGCTCAACGTGTGAAATTGGCAACAGAACTTTCTAAGAAAGCAACTGGAAAAACTTTGTACATCTTAGATGAACCAACAACAGGATTGCATATTGCAGATGTTCATAGATTAGTTGATATTTTACAAAGACTCGTAGATACAGGAAACACAATAATTGTAATAGAACATAATTTAGACTTAATAAAAACTTGCGATCACATAATAGACTTAGGCCCAGAAGGCGGAGATAAAGGTGGACAAGTAATAGCAGTAGGAACACCAGAACATATCGTAAAAAATGAAAATAGTTATACAGGAAAATTCTTAAAAAAATATCTTAATTAGTACAAAGCAAATCCCCGTTGGCTTAAAACCGCAGGGGATTTACTTTCTTTGCGGATACTTACCGCAGAGCTTTTGAGCAAATTACAAATGTAACTTTAACTTATACTTCTGCAAGAGATTTCTCCAATGTGGGAACAATCTCATCTGTGGAGTTTACCACGGTATACAGTTTGGCGTCTTTTTCATCTGCAAATCCTTCATCATAAACTCGAGCGAGAACGTGTAAAACGTCATTAAAGTAACCTTGCTCGTTGATGATAATGATGGGGCTGTTGTGTTCACCACAACGTTTTGCCTCTATGCTTGAAAAAAGCTCGTCAATTGTTCCGATGCCACCGGGCAGAAAAATATGCATGGAAGTATTCTTGAAAATCCAATCCTTGCGCTCACTAACAGTGTTGAAGTCAAACAAATTGCTGTAGAAAAGCTCTTCGGCATCATTAATGTATGCCTGAGGAATAGCCACGATTATGTTGGCTTTATTAAGTAACATACATTTGTACATAAGCCCCATAAGGCCTCTTGCACAACCGCCAAACACGAGAGTGTGCTTATGCGCAGTTATGAATTTTGTAACTTCAAGTGTTGCCGTGCAATAGCGGCTCCACTTAACGTTATCAGTTACATCACGAGACGAACATCCAACAAAAATATTCATCATATGCTCCTTTCAATTATACATGTGTATAAAACGAACTAACTAATTTTACCACAGAATCTTCGAAAGGTCAACATAAGACAGAAACTCAATTGCTAAAAATTATCGTATTGACAGATTCAATTAAAATACATATAATTACTGTATAAATAAATTAGGAACAAGGTGAAGAAATGGAAAATAATATAATAGAGAATAATATAACAATAGGAATAGAAGGTTTGGTAGGAGCTGGAAAAACATCAATTTGTAGGGAATTATTAGACAAAATACCTAATAGTATAATATTACATGGAGGAAATTTATATAGAGGAATTGTATTTGCACTTATGAATTCTGGCATAGACATGAGCAAAATAATGCATAATTCTGATAAATCAATTGATATAAAGCAGATGATGGATATGTTAAAAGTCGAATTAAAAATAGAAAATAAAGAAAGCGTTGTGTATGTTGACGGAAAAGAAATAAATGAAGATAATTTACAATCAGACACAACATCAATGGCAGTTTCTAAAATTGCAAAAGATGCTGATAACACAAAATTCTACATATTTGGAAGAAAATTAATAGATGCATATAAAAAGCAATATAATCTAATAATATCAGGTAGAGACTTAATGAAAATTTATCCTGAGCTAGATTATCATTTTTTCGTAACAGCAGATATAAATACAAGAGTAGATAGAAAAATGCATCAATATGAAGATGAAACAATAACAAGAGAAGAATTGAAAAAGCATATTGAAGAAAGAGATATGTTGCAAGAGCAAGCCGGCTTCTACAAGAGATACAGCAAAACAATTGACGTTGATGTAACAGAATGCAAGAATGCAGAAGAATCGGCTATGAAAATATTAGAAAAGATTGCTCAATAAAATATTTCGCCCCCAAAGGGGCGTCCTTAATGGGCGAAAAACTAAAAAGGAGTTTAAGTATGGATTTTGTAAATGAAAAGTTAGAAGAATTTAATAAATTCTTAGATGGTAAAAAGGTTGCTATAATCGGCATGGGTGTTAGCAATGTACCTTTGCTTGATTATTTTTATGATAAAAATGCGAAAGTTACAGTATTTGACAAGAGAAATTTATCAGATGAAATTATGGAAAAAATAAATAAATATAGATATGAAGTTGAAATAGGAGAAGATAATTTATCTAGACTACATGGATATGATGTGATTTTTAGATCTCCTAGTGCATTACCAACAATGCCAGAGTTTGTAGAAGAAGTCGAAAGAGGTGCATTATTAACTTCTGAAATTGAAATGGTATTAAAGCTTGCACCATGTAAGGTCATAGGCGTAACTGGCACAGAGGGAAAAACTACTACTACATCAATTATATATGAAATATTAAAGCAAACAGGACGTAATTGCTTTTTAGGAGGAAACATTGGAAAGCCTATATTTACTAAAGTAAAAGACATGAGACCAGACGATATAATTGTGCTTGAATTAAGTAGTTTTCAATTAATGGGAATGGAAGTTAGCCCAGATATTGCAGTTGTAACAAATATGTTTCCAGACCACTTGAATGTACATAAATCATATGAGGAGTATCAAGAAGCAAAGAAAAATATTTTCTTACATCAAGATAAAAACGGAATAGCAATCCTAAATAAGGATAATGATATTACTAGAAACTTTGCAAAAGATGTAGTCGGAAAAGCTGTATTCTTTAGTAGTACAAAGCAATTGAAAGATGGATATGTGTATGACAGAGCTGACCAGATGATAAAACATTGTGTAGATGGAAAATGCATAGAGTTATTGAAAAAAGATGAAATAAAATTAAGAGGAATTCATAATTACGAAAATATTTGTGCTGCACTTGCAGCAACAGAAACAGTTGCTACTCAAGAACAACAATTAAATGCAATAAAGAATTTTAATGGGGTTGAACACCGATTAGAGTTTGTAAGAGAACTAAATGGAGTAAGATATTACAACGATTCTATTGGAACTAGTCCAGCAAGTACAATTGCAGGATTGAATGCTTTTGATGAGAATATTGTATTGCTAGCAGGTGGATCAGACAAAGGATTAGATTACAAAGAAATTGGAGAAAAAATAGCACAAAAAGTAGGAACATTAATATTGACTGGCCCAACATCTGAAAAAATTGAAAATGCAACAGTCATAGCATTAGGAGAAATGCAAGATAAGAAAATAGACATTATACATTGTACAAATCTTGAAGAAGCCGTTAAAATGGCAAAACAAAAAGCAGTAACAGGAGATGTAGTGTTATTATCGCCGGCAAGTGCAAGCTTTGATGCCTTCAAAAATTTTGAAGAACGTGGAAAAAAATTCAAGCAGTATGTAAACGAACTAAATTAACAAAACAAAAACCTTCTCATATAATACAGTATATGAGGAGGTTTTAATAATGCAAGAACATTATTAAAATATATCTTCCAGAATAGTTCGAGGGAGGATACAAATATGTTAAATACTGATGAATATATGAAAACTATAATTGGAGATACATATACAAGAAGCGAGATAAACATAAAAGAGCCAACTTTACAGACGGTAGACTTATATCCAGAGTTATATTTAAAAATTAATCCGATAGTTATAAATAAATGCAAAAAAATTACACAAAAACCAACAAAAACTTTAATTAACCAAATTACTGATGAAATTCTTGAAGAATTAAATGAAAAAAATACCAAAGATGACATAAAAAGGGCGTTTATTCAAATTTTGGTGTTAAATCAACTAAAATAGAAATAATTTTGTTTTTTAAACTGCGCCATGTCGCTCTTGGTCGGAGCTCCTTCGGACTCCTCAAAAGGCGAGCTCGGGCTTGTTTTGCAAAACATAAATTATTTCTACTTCAGAAGAATGATTTAAAA
>CAKOZB010000065.1 GCA_934131055.1 uncultured Clostridia bacterium
GAAGAGAATGTTGCTAAAGTTACTACAACCGAAGTAAAAACAGAAACTGCAAAAGTAGAAAAGGTTGAAGCTCCAAAGGCAGAAACAGTAAAGACTGAAACTGTAAAAACAGAAGCTCCAAAGCCAGAAGTTAAAGCAGAAGTAAAGCAAGAAACTGTAAAAGCAGAAAGCTTAAAATCTGAAGTTGTAAAGAATGATAGAACCGAATCTAATGACAGAAATGACAATTATAGAGGCGAAAATTCTAGAAACGACAACAGAGGCGAGTATTCAAGAAACGATTCTTTCCAAAGAAGAAATAACTTCAATAATGGAAATAGAGAATTTGGAAATAATAATGGTAACAGAGACTTTAGCAATAACAGAAACCAATTCCAAAGAAATAATAACTTCAATAGAAATGATAGATTCCAAAACAATAATCAATCAAGAGATGGTTACAGACAAAATAATCAAAATGGTCAAAATAATAGATTTAATAATGGCAATAATGGTTATAATAAAAATAACCGTGATAATAACGGATTTAACAGAAATAATCGCGATAACAATGGCTTTAATAGAAATAATAATCGTGATAATAATGGCTTTAATAGAAACAACAATGGTGGTTTCAACAGAAGACCATTAGACGAGAAGAGATTAGACAAGAAGATTAACGATATATTAGAAACTGAAATTGTTGAGAAAGAAAGCCAAAGAGATTATTCTACAAAGGCAAGTTTCAAGGCTAAAAGCAATAAATATGATGAAAATAAGCAAAATAAGAATAAGTCTAGAAGATTCAATGGTGAAGAAGAATATGATGAGGGCAAGTTAAAGAATTTAAAACAAGTAGATAAGCTTTCTAACATGTTTGGAGACCAAGAGGGTGGAATGCTTGATTACTACGATTTATCAACAGAACGTGGTAAGAAGGGTAAACGTAAAAACCAGAAAAATACTGAGGAAAGAAATAAGCAAAAAATATTTAAGCTAACAGAAATAACAATTCCAGAGAGCATAAGTGTTAAAGACCTAGCAACAGAGTTAAAGAAAACAAGTGGTGAAGTAATAACAAAGCTTATGGGATTAGGAATAATGGCAACTATAAATCAAGAGCTAGATTTCGATACAGCCTTCTTAGTAGCAGAAGAATTTGGTGTAACAGCCAACAAGAAGGAAGAAGTTAAAGAAGAAGATATACTATTTGACGAGTCAGAAGATAAGGCAGAAGACTTAGTTCAAAGGGCTCCAGTAGTTGTTGTTATGGGACACGTTGACCATGGTAAAACATCACTTCTAGATGCAATTAGAAAGACAAATGTAATAGAAGGCGAAGCCGGAGGAATTACACAACATATTGGTGCATACAAGGTATCAATAAATGGAAGAGAAATTACATTCTTAGATACACCAGGACACGAGGCATTTACAAGCATGCGTGCTAGAGGTGCTCAAATTACAGATGTTGCAATACTTGTTGTTGCAGCAGATGATGGTGTAATGCCACAAACTGTTGAAGCTATAAACCATGCTAAAGCAGCTGGAATTCCAATAATAGTTGCAATAAACAAAATTGATGTACCAGGAGCTAACCCAGAAAAGGTAAAACAAGAATTAATGAAATATGAATTAGTTCCAGAAGAATGGGGTGGAGATACAGTATTTGTAGAAATTTCTGCAAAACAACATATCAACATAGACCAATTACTAGAAATGGTATTATTAGTTTCAGACATGCAAGACTTAAAAGTAAATCCAAATAAGCAAGCTAAAGGTGTTGTAATAGAAGCAAGACTAGATAAAGCAAAAGGTCCTATCGCATCTGTATTAGTACAAAGAGGAAGCTTAGACGTTGGAGATACAGTAGTTGTTGGAACATCAATTGGTAGAATTAGGGCAATGAAAGACGATAAAGGAAAACGTGTTAAATGTGCAGGTCCTTCTACGCCAGTAGAAATTATGGGACTTACAAAAGTACCAGAAGCAGGAGAAACTTTCTATGAAGTTAAAGACGAGAAAATGGCTAAACACTTAATAGAAAGAAGAGAAAGAAAAGCAAGAGAAGATGCTATGAATGCATACAATAAAGTAACATTAAGCAATCTATTCGAACAAATGGAACACGAAAACTTAAAACAATTAAATATAATTGTAAAAGCAGATGTTCAAGGTACAGCAGAAGCATTAAAGCAATCTCTTGAAAAATTATCAGACAACGAAGTTGCAGTAAAAGTAATACACTCAAATGCAGGAGCTATAAATGAATCTGATGTTAACCTAGCAAAAGCTGCAAAGGCTATAATAATAGGATTTAATGTAAGACCAAATGCAACAGCAAAAGAAGTTGCAGAAAAACAAGGAGTAGAAATCAAGTTATATTCTGTAATTTACCAAGCATTAGAAGATGTTGAAGCTGCAATGAATGGTTTACTAGACCCAGTTTACGAAGAAAAAGTAATCGGAAATGTAGAAGTAAGACAAACATTCAAAGTTTCAAATGTTGGAACAATCGCTGGTGGATATGTAAAAGACGGAAAAGTTGAAAGAAATGCCGGAGTAAGAGTAATAAGAGAAGATGTTGTAATACACGAAGGCAAACTTGCATCATTAAAGAGATTTAAAGATGACGTTAAAGAAGTTGCTAAAGGGTTCGAATGTGGTCTTCAAATTGAGAATTACAACGATATTAAAGAAGGCGACATTATAGAAGTATTCGTAATGGAAGAAATAAAAAGAACTAAAAAATCAAAAGTACAACAAATTTCTCAAGAACATGGAATGAATAATAAATAATTGCTTTCTAGGAAATAATTTATTTTAGAAAATTTGCCATGTCGTGCTTGGTCGGGGCTCATTCGACCCTCTAGGCGCACTCTAGACAAATTTTCTAAAATGTAAATTATTTCCCAATAAAGTAAAAAATGTATTTGTTTCCAAAACGTAGGAAAGGAATTTTAGAGAAAATGAGTAAAAATGAAGCTAGACTTGGCAGAGTTAATGAAGAATTAATGAAAGCCTTAAGCCAAATAATAACTTATGAATTGAAAAATCCTGATGTTACAGGAATGATAAGTGTTACAAAAGTAAAAGTAACACCAGACTTAAAATATGCAAAAGTATATGTAAGTATGTTAAATTCAAAGAGTATAGAAAAAACTATGCAAGGTTTAAAAGACTCTTCTGGCTTTATGAGATCACAAGTTGCTAGAATGGTAAATTTAAGAATTACTCCAGAGCTTGTATTTGAATATGATGATTCAATAGAACATGGAGAAAGAATTGATAACATTTTAAAGCAAATTAGTGAACAAGATAAGGCGATAAAAGAGAAAAAATAATAATTTTAGGGACAGCACAACTTTTATTATGCGGTCCCTAAAAGTGTATAAGGTCTTATAATAATTAGAATTTTGACTACGTCAAAATTTAATTCTTTCAAGACCAAAATATAGGAAGGAACAATAATGACTTTAGATAATATTTTAGAAGAAATAAAAAAAGCAAATACCATTGCAATAGTAGTACATGAAAATCCAGATGGTGACGCCATTGGAAGTGCACTTGCTATGAAATTGGCATTGGAGCAATTAAACAAAGAAGCAGACGTAATAATACCTGAGTATCCAAGTGCATTTAGCTTTTTGCCAGGAGTAGGAAAAATAAAGAAAGAATCTAACATACAAGAATACGATTTAGCAATAGCTTTAGATTGTGCGAGCATCAAGTTATTAAATGGATTTGCAAAATATTTTGATAATGCAAAAGTAAAGGTTGCAATAGACCACCACAGTAGTAACACAATGTATGCAGATTACAACTTCATAAGCCAAGATTCACCAGCATGTGCCCAACTATTATTAGTCGCATTTAGTTACTTTGGAATAGAAGTTACTAAAGAAATAGGAACTTGCATCTTAGCAGGAATAATCACAGACACAGGGGGATTTAGATACTCAACAGTTACAGCAGAAACTTTTAGATTTGTAGCAGAGTTATGCGAAAAAGGTGTAAAAGTATCACAGGTATATGACAAAGTATTTTCAAGCAAGACAAGAGCTAAATTTGAATTACATAGAATTGCACTAGAAAGACTTGAGTTTTTAGAAGAGGGCAAAATAGCCTTCACATACATAACAAAGGCAGACGAAGAAAAAGTTGGAGCCGAAAATGGAGACTACGATGGAATTGTAGAGAATGGTAGAGATGTTGAAGGTGTTGAAGTTTCACTATTTTTAAGAGAAACCAGCAAAGGAATAAAAGCATCAATTCGTTCTAAAAACTACGTAAATGCAGCAGAAGTAGCAATGATGTTCAGCGGCGGAGGACACTTACGTGCAGCAGGTTGTAGCAATTTGCCAGGAACTATAGAGCAAGTAAAAAATCAAATGATAAACAGAATAAGAAGCTGTTTAAAATAAAATTGAGGAGACGCCTAATAGAGACGTCCCTTTTTGAATGAAAAGGAGCAATAAATTGAACGGAATAATTTTAATAAACAAAGAAAAAGGCTGTACATCGCATGATGTGGTCTATAAAGTAAAAAAACTAACAAATTCTAAAGTAGGACATACTGGTACACTAGACCCTAACGCAACAGGAGTATTACCACTTTTAATAGGAGAAGCAACTAAAATTTCTAAATATTTAATAAATCATGATAAAGAATACGAAGTTGTATTAGAACTTGGCAAGAGAACTTCAACAGCAGATGTAGAAGGAGAAGTAATTGAAGAAAAGGAAGTTCCAGCAGAGATTTTAGCAGCAAAATATGTAAGAAAAATTTTAAAAACATTCATTGGAAAACAAGAACAGACTCCACCAATTTATTCTGCAATAAAAGTAAATGGAAAAAAGTTATATGAATATGCAAGAAAAGGACAAGAAGTAAAATTAGAGCCAAGACAAATAGAAATATATGGTATTGAACTTCTAAACATAAATAAAGCAGAAAAGCAAATAAATTTTAGGGTACAATGTTCAAAAGGAACATATATAAGAAGCTTATGTGAAGACATAGCAGAAAAGCTTGGAACAGTTGGTTTCATGAAAGAGTTAAAGAGAACGGTAGTTGGAGATTTCAAAATAGAAAATGCAATTACATTAGAAGAGTTAAGAGAAAAAATAGAAAATAAAGACTATTCTTGCATAATTTCCGTAGAAGAAATATTTAAGGAAAAGGATAGAATAGACTTAAAATCACAAAATTATAGTAAATATGTAAATGGAGTAAAGCTAGAAGTAGAAAATTGTAAAATAACAGAATTAGATGTGACGTTAAGAAATATTAAAGCAGAACCAAAAGAATGCAATCTAAAAGATGAAGTATATAGAATATACTTAGACAATAAATTTTTAGGACTTGGAATTGTTAGCGAAAATAAATTAAAAAGAGATTTGATTATACAAGACTAACAGTATGAGAAATAAGTTAGTCTTTTTTATACTAAGTAATTCATATGTGACTAAATGAAAAAATTTACGTCAGTATAGATGAAGGAGATAAAATGGAAGACAACGAAATAATTGAACTTTACTGGAAGCGTGATGAAGTGGCAATACAAGAAACAGATAAGAAATATGGAAAATATTGTAATAAGATAGCTTATAACATATTAGCAAGTGTTGAAGATTCGGAAGAATGCGTTAATGATACATATTTGCATGCGTGGAATGCACTTCCGCCTAATAGACCTAATATTTTTAAGGCTTTCCTAGCAAAAATTACAAGAAATTTGGCTCTTGATAAATATGATAGTAAAACTGCACAAAAAAGAAATAATTCAATGGATTTAGTTTATGAAGAATTAGAAGATTGCATACCAACGAATAGTATGGAGAAAGAAATTGAATACAATGAACTTGTGAAAGAGCTTAATATGTTTTTAGAAAATCTGTCAAAGGAAAAAAGAGTGGTATTTCTCGAGAGATACTGGTATATGAGTTCGATTAAAGATATAGCAGCAAAACATAATCAAAAAGAAAGTAAAACGAAAATGGAATTATTAAGAATGAGAAATGCCTTAAGAAAATATTTAGAGGAAAGAGGTGAAATGGTATGAATTCAAAAGATTTATTAAGAGCTCTTGGCGATATTGATGAAAAATATTTAGATGAAGAGCGTGAGACACCAAAAGAGAAAAATAAAAAAGAATTTTATATTAAGATTATTAGAAATAAAAAAATTATCTATGGCTTATCATCGGCTTGTGCAGTATTTATATTAGGTGTTGGAATATTGGCTGTACAGAAAAAGTCGAATAATAACGTGATGAAAGCTGAAAATGAAGGAATGGTTAGTAGTCAAAATATGAATGTAATGCTAGAAATTAATCCGCTGCAAGGTGCTTCAATGGCAAAATTAGATGCAGATGTACAGAACGTTGAAATAAGTAGTTTACTAGAAAAATTTGAATTTATTAATAATATTGCATTGCCAGGTGAATATAAATTAGAAAATAGCTATGAGGTTTATACAAGAGAAAACTATGATAATGCAGAATATAGTTCATTACATGATTATGTATTTAATTATAGTAAGGACTATGAAAATACTATTAAAATAGCTTTTTCAGAGGCAGGAGAACCGATAAGAGATAATTTCTTAGATGACAGTAAAAAGGTATCAAAAATTGGTGATGTAGACGTTATTATATCTCAATATGAAAAGATGTATGTGGCAACGTTTAAATGTAAAGAAATAAATTTCGACATAGAAACAAACGGAATAACAGAGGATGAATTAGTAAATCTATTGGAAAGTATAATAAATGAAGGACTACATTAAACAGTGTGGTTCTTTTTACGTGTTGATAAATGAGAGATTTTGTGGTATAAATTAAAATTGATAATTTATACAGGAGTTTAGCTTATGAAGATTATAACATTATGTGGAAGTTTGAAATTTAAAAACTATATGATGCACACTGCTGAAGAAATGGCGTTGTTAGGCAATTGTGTTTTGACACCGATATATCCAACTTCTAAAAATACGGAAAGAACAGAAGAACAATTAGCAATGTTAAAAGAAGAGCATTTTAAGAAAATAGAATTATCTGATGCTATATTAGTGATAAATGTAGATGATTATATTGGATATAGCACAAATTTGGAAATAGAATATGCAAAAAAATTAAATAAAGAAATTTTATATTATACAGATTTGATAAAGAATAAAACAATAAAAATATAAAAATATTTTGAAAATAAGGTTGGAGTTAAAGTGATTAAAAATATTGTATTAGATGTAGGAGGTATTCTTTTTGGTGATAGTAAAAAGAATATTGAAAATTTGGAATATATAAAGACATTAAAAGAAAAAGGATATAGATTGTATCTGTTAACTAATATAACAGAAGATAGTTACAATTATATAAGTAGTTCAATTAATATTAGAGAAATATTTGATGGAGGGATATACGCTTATAATGAACATTCAGTTAAACAAAATCAAGATACATATAATTTATTGGTTGATAAATTTGGCTTAAATAAAGAGGAAACAATATTTTTTGATGATAAAGAAAAAAATGTGAATATGGCCAATAAAATAGGAATAAAGTCATTTTTATTTACATCTATCGAAGATATTAAACGATGTTTATCTAATGAAAAAATATTAGAAAACATTAGAACTCTTTCTAATAAAGAGAAAAAAGAAATTAACTATAATAATTTGATAAACATAATAAAAAATATGACAGCAAATGAAATAATCGAATTGAGTAATATAATAGGGTATCCTGTTTTTACTAGATTATGTATGGGAAAATTACAACATAAATTTGTTTTATTGAAAGATGGAGCTGCAGCAATAATTATTAATAATGAAGGGAAAATATTACTTCAAAGAAGAGATGACAAGGAA
>CAKOZB010000066.1 GCA_934131055.1 uncultured Clostridia bacterium
GTATAATGCAAATTAAATGAAGTTAGACTAATAATAGGAGAAGGTAAATGAAAAAAGTAATGGTGTATTTTATAATTATTATTGTCATAATTTTAGTATGCATTTTTGGAATAAATGCATATGTAAAAATTTCTACTAAAAATCAGATAATTAAAGAAAATGAATATGATAAATTGTCAGACATAGATTGTATTATTGTACTAGGTGCTGGCGTATGGGGAGACAAGCCTAGCCATATGTTGGAAGATAGGCTATTAGAAGGTATCAAATTGTATGAAAATAATGTGTCTAGTAAAATAATAATGAGCGGAGACCATGGCAAGGAAGATTATGACGAAGTAAACATAATGAAAAACTATGCTATTGAAAAGGGAGTACCTTCAGAAAATATTTTTATGGATCACGCAGGGTTTTCAACATATGAAAGCATATATAGAGCCAAAGAAATATTTAAAGCTAAAAGAATTGTAATAGTTACACAAGAGTATCATTTATATAGAGCACTATACATTGCCAATAAATTAGGTTTAGAAGCTTATGGGGTCGGAGCAGATCCAAGACAATATGTAGGAGCAACATATAGAGAATTAAGGGAAATATTAGCAAGAGATAAAGATTTTATAAAATGTATATTCAAACCAAAGCCAACTTATTTAGGAGAAACAATACCAGTAAGTGGTAATGGCGATATTACAAATGATAAGAAAAAAGATGTGTAACAATAGGAGATATAATTATGACTGAGGAAGAAAAGATGTTGGCAGGAGAGATTTATGATGCTAATTATGATAAAGAACTATATGAGAAGAGAATGAATGCAAAAGAGCTATGCAAGCAATTTAATGAATGCGATGTTAGAGATGTAGAGAAGAAAAAGAATATATTAGAAAAATTATTTCAAAAAAGAATAGATATAATGGCAATAGAACCAAATTTTTATTGTGACTATGGATATAATATTTATTTAGGCAAAAACTTTTATTCAAATCATAATTTGGTAATATTAGATGCAAACAAGGTAGAATTTGGAGAAAATGTTTTTATTGGACCTAATTGCGGATTTTATACATCAGGACATCCTTTAGATTATGAAACAAGAAATAAAGGATTAGAGTACGCAAAGCCAATTAAAGTTGGAAACAATGTTTGGATAGGTGGAAATGTTTGTGTAATGCCTGGAGTTACAATAGGAGATAACGTTGTTATTGGTGCTGGCAGTGTGGTAAATAAAGATATTCCATCTAATGTTGTAGCAGTAGGAAATCCTTGCAAAGTATTAAAAAATATATAAAAATTCAATTGACAACATATAATATTTCATGTTATTATGAATATAATAATTAAAGACATTTTTGTTTTTAATAAATGTGTTTGTCGCTGCCTCTTTAGCGAGTTATAAATGAGAGAGTGAATAAATGTGTTTGTCGCTGCCTCTTTAGCGAGTTATAAATGAGAGAGTGAATAAATAATTCTAATAAGGCTTACCAGAAATGGTAGGCCTTTGATAATATAAGGAGGAATCAAAATGGAAATAGATGTGGGATGTTTTTACTTTATAAAGGATTCTTTTTTTGATATTATAGATGATCCGGAATTGATGAAAAATAAAGAAAACGGAAATAAAAGACCGTGCTATTATTGCTTTAAAAGTGAGAAATATGATGATATTATATGGTTTGTTCCAGTTAGTACCAAAGTAGAGAAGTACCAAAAAATATATAATAAAAAAATAGAAAAACAAATAAAGCTGGGAAAAAATCCTTCCATTGATACAATTGTTTTTGGAAATATTGCTAATACATATAGTGTCTTTCTAATTCAAAATATGTTTCCTGTAACACTTGAATATATAGAATGCCCATATATAAAAAATAAAGTAGTAATTAGGGTATCTAATAAATTGAAAACAGAGATAATATATAAAGCAAATAAGGTTCTAAATTTGTATGAGCGTGGAATGAAAAATATTGTATTTCCCGATATTGATAACATTTTGAAAAAATTATTATAATTATATAAAAAATATTGACTTAGTGTTCACTCAAAGTGATATATATAAATTGAAAACTTTTAAAGGAGTAATTTATAATATGGAAAAGCAGACGGCTGGAAGAGATAATTTAGGAGAATTAGCTTCAAAATTTGCAGAATTAAACGATGATGTTTTATTTGGAGAAGGCTGGTATCAAGAAGAAGGGAAAGAAGCAAGAAGATTAAAACCGGGAGATATAGTAACAATCCCAGCAAACGTAAAACACTGGCATGGAGCTACTGCAAATTCTTGGTTTAGCCATATAGCTGTAGAGATTCCTGGAGAGAACACATCAAATGAGTGGTGTGAAAAAGTTACAGATGAAGAATATGACAAATTAAAATAATTTAAACAAGATTTATAAAATACACCCCCAAAAACCGATTGTGGTCTCTGGGGGTTAAGGTTTTTTACAAGAGTAGATTAAGATCCCACGCATAGTAGAATCTAAAATGGTCATTATTAAAGACTGTGTGCAAAAGTCCAGGCACTAGGGAGTAAAGTAATGTCTTGAGTGGACAATAGTTGATGAAACCATCAACACTGCTGTCTATGGTAATTACATTTTCACCTTGTAGGCCAACCAAAACAATGTAGTGCTCAAGATTTTCTCTGTGATATTTTGTATAGAAATCAAATCCGTCCACTGAAGTTTCCAACACCCGAGACAACAAATTCTCTGCGTCACCACTGGAGTAGATCGTTTTATGCACCCGTACGAGTACGGGATGCCCAGTTGAAAGAGCATTGAGTATGCTGTAAATCGAGTTATATCTGGTGCTCCAAAAAGGAAAGGTGAATGTTTTTTCATGATACTTCATGAGGAAGTTATCAATGAAATAGTAAGGCATCTTTTTGCTAAGAATTTGACCTTCATGATCAATATCATTTTCAACATTTTCTTTATAATTTAAAATGAGTGTGCCAAATTCCTCGAAACTAATGAATGGAGTCTCATAGAGAAGTATGAGTGCATTATATAATGCAAAAGCCATGTTGTTGCAGTACCAAGTAGAAATAGCAGCATTAGGTGTTTCAAAAGGATTCACATAAACTTCAGAAACAAATTTTTTATTCCTTGCATAACTTTCACTCTTTTTTAAGAGTTCAGACATGCTGCCGTCAGACAAAAGACATCCCCGATTGGGATCATTCAACTGATAGTCGATGAGATAATTGGTAGAATACCAAAGTTGTTTACTTAAAAATTCCTCTGCTGCTATTAGGTCTTCTTCTACCATATCAAAAGTTATTGGATGTTCGAATTTTTGCAAGTCGGAATAATTGTCTACAGCCATGTTAAAAACCTCCTATAATAATATCCTTATAAAAAGGGTCATTAGTAATTATAGCATAGATATTATGTAAAAGCAAGACTGTACTAGTCTTAAACAGGGCAATTTCATAGATTATTCTGAATATATATAAATAAATTGACAACATATGTTATTATGAATATAATAATTAAGAATATTTTTATTTTTGATAAATGTGTTTGTCGCTGCCTCTTTAACGAGTTATAAATGAGAGAGTGAATAAATAACTCTAATAGGGTTTGCCAGAAATGGTAGGCCTTTGATAATAATTGATTTAAAGTGCAATCAAACGGAGCTAAGAAAGATAGCTGGTTTAGTTATATTGCAGTGGAGGTACCAGGTGAAAATACTACAACAGATAAATAAAAATAATGAATTATATACAAGATATGGTGAGAAATTTTATGCAATCCAAGAATTTATTGAAGAACAAGAAAATGTGAATTATGAAAAACTTTTAGAAAAAAGAGAAAAAATATTGGAAAAGTATGGTTGCGAATATTTTCCAAATGAATTTCAGGTAATACATAGAGATATTAGACCTAATAATATTATTGTTAATAAGAATGGAATTCATTTTATAGATTTTGATTTTGTGGCATATGGAGATTTACTTTTTGAAATTGGTTCATCAGCTATGCTTATATCAGGTTTCGAAATAGAAAAAGCTAAGAAGTTTGTAAAGATATATAATAACTATTTAGAAAGAAAATATAGAAACGAAGAAATATTTAAGAATTTATTGGCGTATTATGTGCAAAGTGATTTTCCAATAAAGCTTATTAATAAAGTTGATAATGAAGTTTTAATTAAATTTATCGATGATAGAATTAGATGTTTGGATTTTTGTGAAAAGGCTATATGATTATGGCTATTTGAAAGATGAATTTTTAAACATTAAAATAGTATTGAAAAATACCAGATACTTATCAAGGGGGAGAGAAAAAATAAGTTATAAAAGCTGTAAGAATTTGCCTTAAGACAATTCTTACAGCTTTTTAGTACTATACATAGTACACTTTAACACTATTTTTTATTATCAGCATCTGCTTCTTTTACAATCCACTTCTCTGTATCAGGAACATAAAGTATAAGAGAGCTAGGAGAATGATGATGGCTATCCCGGTTGTTATCGGCGTTGTCTAAGTTCTCTATTTCGGATCCTCTACCTTGGCTAATTAATTTCGCCTGTAAATTGTAAATTCTATCTTGCAATAGACGCAACCGCACATCTTCTGATAAACGACACCCTCCTTCTCCAGTTGCAGCCTCTTCGCGAAGCATTAAGTTAAAACTTTTATAATTTCCTTCGCCATAAACTAATCTTTCCAAATCGGAAACCCGATTCATCAATTTTATTTCGTATGCTGAAGGTGTTTGCCTTTGGTGTAAAACTCTGGGAAAACCTGGGTTATAAAGTTTCATAAAAATACCTCCATTTTGAAACCTAGAATAAAATGAGTGTTTTCAACGAATAATGAATGTATTATACGACGAATTAAGCAAAAATTCAAGTAAAGTAGAATGATTTTTTGCCACTTTTTCAATTAATATAAAATAATATAGAAGCACAGCACTCTTGACAAAATTTGAATAATGGTTATATAATTTATAGCGTAATTTATCCTTGGTACAGGGAGCAATAAAATGTACAAGTAAGTAGTAGTATCTCAAAATAGTAATTACTAGGAGGTAAACAGAAATGAAAGTTGTTATAAGATTAGAGGCACTTTCGAAGGAAGCAAAAGAAAGAATTGCGTTGGAAACAGATGATCAAAATTTGCTTGCTGAACTTTCCAGGGACGAAGAAGTTCTTGTTAGAGTTGGAGTTGCGAAAAACAAAAATACCAATGAATTAATCTTGCAAGAACTTGCGAAAGACAAAGATGTTATTGTTAGAGCAGAGGTTGCAAAAAATAGAAATACGAATGAATTAACTTTGAACGAACTGGCAAATGACGAGGATAGTACTGTTCGACTTGGTGTTGCTGGCAATGCACTGTCGAGTACTTCAACTCTCGACCAATTGGCAAGTGATGACAACGAAGATATTAGGACTGGTGTGGCTTGCAATACGGTAACAAGTGAAGAGACTCTTGAAAAACTAGCAAGTGATACAAGCAATCGTGTTCGGTACAGTGTTATAAGTCATCAGATGCGTTACAAAACCAGAAAAATATGGAAAAAACTTTCAGAAGACACTGATGAAGGCATTCGGTCTTATGTTGCACGTGAAACTTCAGATATAGAGTTACAAAAGAAGCTTTCTGAGGATGAGTCTGAAACAGTAAGAGAAAATGTTTTGATTAATCAGCATAATAGAGCAGAAATACGAGCATGGATTGTGCAAAATTCTAGCAAAGAAAGTATGATATTTTCAGTTTTGGACACGTTTGATTGGCCAGATGAAACTCTCATGGAGCTGATTGATAATCTGCCTAAAAAAATTAGGTTGTATATTGCAGAAAACTTGACTGTTAGCGAGGTGGTTTTGAGAAAATTAGCAGATGATCTTTGGGAAGAAATTCGGATGGTTATTGCTCAAAAGACTAGCATAAGCCATGATATGAGAACAAAACTTGCAGAGGATCCCTGTGATAGAGTTCGACTGATTATTGCTCAGAATCCTGAGATAGATCAGACAACGATAATCAAGTTGGCAAATGACCCCTGCGATAAAGTACGACTGGCTATTGCTCAAAATCCTAATACAGATCAGAGCACTAAAGCAAGACTGGCAGGCGATACTTGGGAAAAGGTTCGGTTAGTTATTGCTCAAGATTCTGATACGGATCAGGGAACTTTAGTAAAACTGGCAGATGACCCTTGTGAAAAAGTTCGTGTGGCTGTTGCCGAAAATCCTAATACGGATCAAATAACGGCAATAAAATTGGCAGAAGACATTAGCGCAAAAGTACGTGTAGCTGTTGCAAAGCGTCACGATATGAATGCAAAAAATTTGATGAAATTTGCTGATTCTGAACTTGACGAAGTACGTCTAGCTGTAGTTAATAATCCTAATTCCAAAAATAAAATCTTTGTAAAACTTGCAAAAGATGTGTGCCCAGAGATAAGAGAAAAAGTTGCCAAAAGAACCAATAATCATGCGATACTTGATGAATTGTCATATGACGAAGAGGAAAAAGTTAGATTAGCAGTTGCCACTGGTCTGGGCACGAAAAAGAGAACACTTGAAAGAATGTGCAGAGATGATGAATCACTAGATGTTAGGCTTACTGCAGGCGCCACAGTTAGAACTTGGTTTAAACCGCCATACCATTGTTAAGTTTATTGATAAATCAAAGAGATATCTAATTATTGAGGTGATAAAATGGAATTTTGTATTGAGTTAGAAAAACTTAGTTCAAGTACGAGAAAAAGCATAGCTCGTGATACTAACATTCCTGAGCTAATAACTGCTCTAAAAGGAGATAGTGACGAAGAAGTTAGAGTATGCCTCTCAGTAAATCCAAATGTAAAAGAACCTACTTTAAGTGAAATGGCAAATGACAACTCTGCACCAGTACGTGTAAATGTTGCATTACATCCGAATGCTAGCGATGATACAAAGTCAAAGATTTATTGTGACGATAATGTAGCTGTTCGGGTAGTTTTTGCAGAAAATACCTCTGACAAGTACTGGCTTGAGAGATGTGCTAAAGATGATGACCAAAGAGTACGCCTAATAACAATCTATAACCCCAATATGGATGTTGAACTTGCTTTCTGGATAGTACAGCATGATAGCATTGAAGATATTAGAATACAGGCATTAAATCGATATATCAATTTAATGAGTGAAGAAAAACGTTTAAGTCTGTTGGAAAATTCATCAAAAGCAGTTCGTTTTTTCGTTGTGTCACATGCAACAAGCAATGAAAACATTTTAGCTAAGGCTTCAGCAGATGAATCTGCCGATATAAGGAAGTATATAGCAGAAAATACGACCAATTTTGATATTATTGACAGGCTGTATTCTGAAGACGAAGATGCTCGGGTAGTATTTGCTGCTTGGAAAAGAAAACAGAGTGTTTTGTTGGAGGAGCTGGCTACTTGCAGGAAAAAATGTAATTCATCGATAGATGATGTTCTTGACCTCATTAGTAAGAAAACAGGATTAACAAGAGAACAGGTTATAGAAAAATTTAAAATAAGTTTCCTATAAGAAAGGCTCAGTGATAAGAGAAAAACTATAAAAAAACATGGATATATGTCTAATATAAGACTATATCCATGTTTTTTGTACTAGTTGGTCAGCTTTATATAATTTTGCAATTTTTATGTTACAATATACGAAAAATGAAGAAGGAGCTATATATGGAAAAGAAAAATATTATGAAAAAAATATTAATTGCAACGGGAATTGTGGTTATAATTAGTGTAATAACAACCATAGGAATAGGAAATTATTTTGTTAATTACGCAATCTTAAGAACGGGAAATGGTGGAG
>CAKOZB010000067.1 GCA_934131055.1 uncultured Clostridia bacterium
TGTACGTACTCCTGTTTTAAATGTAAAGTTTTTTGTATCCATCATTATTCCAGCATACAAAGCTTCTACCTCAAATTTGGTAAGTTTTACTGTTTTTTCAGCATATTCTACAAGCTCTGTTACAAGTTCACAAGCAGATGATGCATATACTTCGTGGAATGTTAATATAGCATTTTCTATATAATCTGTTCCTCTTCTGTGGTGGTCTATTACAACAATTTTATCTGTCTTGTCTAATAATTCTGGAGCTTCAACATAATTTTTCTTATCTGTATCAACTACTACTAATAAAGAATCTGCACTTATTTTGTTTAAAGCTTCAGCTTTGTCAATTATGACATCATTATATTCTTCTATATCTTTCAAATCATTTATAAAGTTATCTAAGCTTGTACCATTTGTTTCATTTACAATATAAGCGTCTTTTCCTATTGTTTTTGCAATTCTGTACACTCCCATTCCAGAGCCCATTGCATCTATATCACTATTAGTATGACCCATTATTATAACATTGCTTGCACTATTCATTAATTCTTCTAACGCTTGTGCAACAATTCTTGCCTTAACTTTTGTACGCTTTTCAACTTCTTGTGTTCTACCACCAAAGAAATAATATTTACCATTTTGCTTTATAATAGCCTGGTCTCCACCACGTCCTAAGGCTATGTCTATTACAGCCTTAGCCGATTTATATTCTTCTGAATTTGTTTTTTCATTTTCAGAAATTGCAATACTTAATGTTAATTGAATATTATCTTGAGTCTTTATTTCTTTAATCTCATCTAAAATTTCAAATTTATCTTCTTTTATTTTTTCTAGGTTCAATTGGTCAAATATACACACATAAGTATCTCTTTCGGATTTTACAAGTAATCCATCATACTTATTCACCCAAGAATATATGTTTTTTTCTGCATTTGAAGTGATCTTTAATTTTTCCTCTTCTGTCACTCTCTGCATCAATTCTTCGTAATTATCTAATACTATAATTCCTATACAAGTTCTAGAATTAGTGTATTCTTCTAACAATTTCACATGGTTTGTCTCGTCTAGAAAATATACTGTTGCCATATATTCTGATGAATTTTTATGCTCTTTTTCTCTAAGCTTTGTATATTCTGCAATTACCTTATAGTTTTTATCACCAATTTTCATACTTTCAGAAATTGATATATTATTTGTATTTTGGCCATTTTCAATTTTTAGTTTTAACTCTTTTATTATGTCTGTTAAAGTAGTTCCAGTATCTATATTGGCAAATTCTTTAATAAAGTTGCTACTCTTCCAAATTATATTTCCATTCGTTTCTAAAACAACCAATGGAAATGGCGAGTTTATTATAGTACTTTGTGCTGCTTTATCAACACTTACAGTAAGCTCATTAATATGCTCTGAGATTTCTGTTTTTCTCTTATTATTTGACCATATTGTGTACACAAAAATAGCAATGTACGCTAAAATAGATGGTATTATTGCCTTAGGCTCAACCACGCATAAAATTACCAATATAATAGCAATTACTACCAAGTATATTTTTGTTCTCGAAATTAATTTATCTAAATTTAATTTAGTTTTCGGCATATATTTTATCTCCACCTTTATATACCTATTTTACATTATTTTGAAGCATTTGTCAATTTTCCGCTTAATTTCAACCTTTTTCAAAAATTTCAGTAATTTTATCTATTATACTATATATTAACTTTTGTTATACTGTAGCTTGACTTTTATTATTCTTTATCCTGTCTTTTTTATCTGTTTTAATTAATACAAAATTTTGAGTATCTTTCTTGTGTTCTCTTGCTGGCAAGTTTTCTTCTGCTCTTGCTACATATGTATTTATTCCCGTATGTTCAACTAAATATTTATGTTTTCTATACAAAATTACCATATTCTTATTATTTTCTTCTATTATTAATAAATCATTTTTTATAAGTTCATTATCTGCAAAATATTTTGTATTTAACCCACAGAGCATGGGTAGAATTATACCTATTACTACTTCGTAAAATGTATTTACCTGTTCTAAGGCGTTCATCTCTTTTCTTTTTCTTATTCTTACAGTTTTAGCAATTACATTTGCACTTTCTATAAACTCTTGTTGAGAATATTTCTTTTCTCCTGCTAAGCTTACTATTATAGTGTTCTTCTCTCGGTTTTCTTCTTTTGAAAGATTATCTATACTATAATTTTCTATGTATCTTCCTATGTTTATTAGTTTTTCGTATTCTATAATTGGGAATTGATTTTCAGAATCAAAATTTATTAGGTTAAAATTATTACAATTATTATTTTTTATTATTTCTAAGACTTTTTCTTTATATGTACTTGAAAAGAATATTGTGTTTATATTATATTTTTTTATTACTTTTTCCATTGTATTTTTACTAAGTTTATTATCTATTAATATTACTGCATTGTTTACCATTATGCTTGCGAGGTATGTTACAAGAACTTCATATCTAAATTCTGATATTATCGCTATTTTATTATTTCGTATTTGATTTTCTTTTGATTTTATTACTCTTGCCATTGAATATATATCAAACCTAAAATTGAAATAGTTTATATTTTTTATATAGTCACTTTCTATTGTTATTGCCTTTTTAGTTTTGTACTTATTGTATGCAAAATCTACCAGTTCTTTCACTGTGTTTATTTTTCTCATATAATCACTTTCCCTTCAATTAAATTACTTCAATTATAAGGTAGTCCAATTTTAAAGTCAATTTAAATCGTAAGTCAAATTATTACCTATTTCTACAAATTTTTATTTTATGGTAAAAAAATAATGAGAATTTTACATTTTCTCATCATTTTTTGTCATATTTTATAATATATTAAAATAAAGTTTTCGCTCATTCCTACTGTTAGACTTTAATCAAAGTTTTTTACTTTCAAATATTTAGTGTTTTCTTCTATCTATTACATATGTACTTCCTGGAATTGTTTTAGATAAATGTTTTACCTGTGCTCCAGCTTCTCCAATTTCCAATGTATTATGAAACCTTCCAGGTTCAACCTCAACAGCTCCAACCGATATTGTTGTTAAAGGGAATTCCTCTATTATTCCTTTTCTATTTGGTACTTCTAAGTAACCTTTTTCCACATCATCGGCAGAAAAATATTTTTTTACATTTTTGTCAAATTCTAACACAATATTTTGGCATATTTTCTCGTAATCTTCATCTTCTACTATTGCTATAAAGTCATCTCCACCTATATGTCCTACAAAATTGTTATCTTCTTCTTTAGAATGTACATTTTTAGAAATTGTTCTAGCTGTAAATTTTATTATCTCATCTCCATTCGAAAAACCATAAACATCATTATATGCCTTAAAATTATCTAAATCTATATAAAGCATAACAAAAAATTGCTTTTTTAATAAACGTTTTTTCATTTCCGCCTGTATTTGTACATTTCCCGGCAAATTTGTTAAAGGGCTAACTTTCCTATTTATGTATAAAAGGTTTATTATGTTTGTAATTGTATAATATAAATATTCATAATCTAAAGGATTTTTTATATAATACGTTGCCGCAGCCTTTAATATTTCCAACTTATGTTCTCTTTCATATTCTGAAGTTACAACTATTACAGGAGTTATAGAGTTATCATCATTATCTCTTATTTTATAACACACCTCTGTTGCCTTTTCTAATATTGTATCTTCATTTACAATTATTAGTGCAGGTATATCTTTTAATGCAACATCTATATCTTCTGTTTTTATTTGTTTAAATTTGTAGTTTCCATCTTTTTGAAATTCTTCATTCAGTTTATTTTTTAAATTTTCATCATCGTCAATTATATATACATTATGCATATTTAAGTACATTCCTTATTATTATTTAGGTTTTACGGTTTTACCTATAAACCATGTTACTTAATATTATTTTTCATTTAAATTATAAAATTGTTTTATATGAATAGCCTTTTACAGCAAAATTAGGCTGAATTTAATTCAACCTCATCTTGCTCTTTTAGTTTTCATATTCTGCATTAAATTCAGTTACTTGTTCATTTATATTATAAACACGTAAAGATATTTTATTTGTTCCAGAATCAAGCTTTTGTCTATATTCAAATTTTGTATCATTTATTGAAATATTAGGGTCTGTTGTATATCCCTGTCCATTTAAGTCGTAGCAAAGTAATCTTAAGCCATCATCATCTGTTGCTTTTATTAATATGTATGATGCATCATTTGGATCTCGTTTTACTTCTATTGTTGGACGTTTTGTGCCCTTTATTTTTTGTTCTTTAGTTGCAACGTTTTGAGCTTTATCAACTGCTTCTATTGTAAGCGTTGCTTCACCTTGCTGTGCAGGAATTGTTTCTTCTATTGTTGTTTGCCCCTCTTCTTCAGCAGAAATTGTAACTTCCTGTGAATCTCCATATTTATATGTTACATAATCTATTGCTGTATCATCTGTTACAGTAATTTTTATATTAGAATTTACGCCTTCAATTGTTATTACTGGTTCTGTAATATCTCTTGCATCTTGGTTTAATGTTTTTACATATCTCTTTGTCTGTCCGTTAGAATCTATAACTGTTATATTTAATTTATTATTTTCTCCAGATGGAATTGATATTATTTGTTCCAATATTTTATTGCCACGTCCTTGCACAATTGTAGGATTAGAATTGTTCCATGTAAATGATACTGTTCTTATTCCGCTAGTACATTCAATAGATAATTTTGCTGTATTTCCGGTCTTTAAAACAGAAACAATTGGTGCTTTAGTATTTTTAGCAAGTTCCACGTTTTTTGTATAAGCATAAGCTCCATCAGCAGATAAAGCTAATCCAAACAAAAGAATTATTCCAGCAAAAGCCTTAGTAACACCAGTAATATCCCCTGGCACCTTGGGTTCTCGCACCTTTTTTTCTTTTACCTTTTTTGATTTATCATTTTTCGTCACTAAAATTTGATTCATTCCAATTACCTTCCTTAGTATAAAACGCTTTTCAAATAGAATTATAACATAGAGAATTTTTAAAGTAAATAAATTTGGCATAAAAATTTCGCCCAAAAAGGGGTGTCCCTATTGGGCGAAGTTTATTATAAAACAAATTTCTTTATTAATACTACTCCTGAAGATAATATTACAAGTACTGCTAAACTTATTGTTGTAAATGTTTTTATTTGTCCTGTTTGTACGCCTACAGATACTGGAGCATCATCTATATCGTCTTCACCTTTTTTGTTATTGTCTGGTGTTGAGTCTATATCTGGGCTGTTGAAATCGTTATGATCTTTGCTTATTTCTGCCCAGTTGTCCATTACTCCGAAGTTTTCTGAATCGTTAATCCATGTTAACAATACTTCAACTTCTGTTGTATCTCCTGGTTGTAATAATATGTCTTTTGTCTGGTCTGTTGTTATCGTCTTTTCGTCTATTTGCTTCCATAATGGGTTATCTTCTGGTACAAATTTTAGTCCGTTTGGAATATAGTCTTTCAATTCTTTTGCATATCCTGCTATATTTCCTTCGTTTTTAACTCTTATTTTGTATCTGAATTTTATTGTTACTTTGTTTATTTTGCTCTTTTTTAAGTCAACCTTTACAACATCTTCTGGGTCATCTTCTGCCTTGTGTCCAGATTCTATTATTTTATCTTCCCCATTTTCTGTTACGATTGCTTGTGTTACCCATTTTCTTAAGCTTAAGTCGAAATATTGTACCTTAACTTTTTCTATGTCTTGGTCGTCTTCTCCCTCATTCCATTTATCTGGAACTGAGTCTTGGTCTGTAACATCATTTCCATCTTTGTCTGAGTCTTTTGATATTTGAGCTTGGTTTATTAAAATTCTATCTGATGTATTTGGTTCTGTTACTTCAAATGCAACTTTTACATCTCTGTAATCTAATTTTTCCCCATCAAATGCTTTTAATAAGTTAGCTCCTGCTGTTTTTTCTTGTTCTTTTGATAGATAATCTGTTACTATTGAAACTGCCTCATCTAAGTTTTCTGTTTCTTTTCCATCTTTATCTAACATTTTCCATCTGTACTCTATGTTAGTCTTATTATCTGTTAAGAATTTTAAACCTTGTGGCATATCATCTTTTATTTCACTTGCATATCCGTCCATTTCACCTTCGTTAAATACTCTAATTGTATAGGTTACTATGTTTCCGTTTGATACAAGTACTGGATCTTTTGGATGATCATATTTTGCTGTTGTACTGCTTCCATCTTTTATTGGAGTAACATCAACTTGTGGTATTCTACTTGTTATTTCTGTATTATTTACTGCTGTTATGAATTTTCTTAATGATAAGTCGAATTTTACAAGTGTTACTTTTTCAAAGTCATCATCATCTTCTTGTCCAGGTACATAATCTTTTTTACTTTCATCATCTTTATATCCTGGTCTGTCTTCTGGAATTTTTACATTGTCTTCTTTAGAATCTCTATCTGTAACTTTGTTTCCTTCTCCATCAGTAAAGTCTGATATATCTGCTAAGTTTGTTATTTTGCTTGGCATTGGATCTGTTGAAACTACTTTACAAGCTACCTTTACTTCTTTATAAGATAATGTTGTTCCATCAAATGCTTGTATTTTGTTTTCTCCAGCCACTTTTTCATTTGCCTTAGATAAGTATGATGTTTTTATTACTTTTGAATCTGTGCTATCAACTGTCCAACCATATTTTTTATTTGTTTCATTATCTTTAACAAATTCTAATTGGTCTGGTAAGTGGTCTTTAATTTCTTCCACATATCCATCTACTTGACCTTCATTGTATACTCTTATTGTATATTCAACTACTGCTCCTAATGAAACTTTTACAGGCTCTTTTGAGTGATTATAAATTGCAGTTGTTCCTGTTCCATTTTTCAAAGGTGTTGTGTCAACTTGTGGAATTCTGCTCTTTATTTCTGTATTATTTACTTTTGTGATGAATTTTCTTAAAGCTAAATCAAATTCTTTTATTTTTAGTTTTTCGAAATCATCATCATCTTGTTGTCCTGGTACATAATCTTTTCCTATTTCATCATCTTTATATCCTGGTAAATCAGATGGAATATTTACATTATTTTCTTGTGAATCTCTATCTGTTACCTTATTTCCATTACCATCTGTGAAATCTGATATATCCGCAATATTTGTAATTTTTGTTGGCATTGGCTCTGTTGAAACTACTTTACATGCTACTTTTACATCTTTGTAATCTAATTTTGTTCCATCAAAAGCCTTAATCTTATTGTCTCCTTCTGTAGTTTCATTTGCCTTTGATAAATATTTTGTTTTAATTATTTTTGAATTATTGCTATCAACTGTCCAACCATATTTTGTATTTATTTCGTTTCCAGCAATAAATTCAAGTTGATCTGGTAAATGGTCTGTTATTTCTTCTACATAGCCATCTACTTCAGCTTCGTTATATACTCTAATTGTGTATTCAACTACATCTCCGATTGCAACAGATATTGGAGTTTTTGGATGATTATATGTAGCTGTTGTTGCAGTTCCGTCTGCTAGCTTGCTAACATCTGGTTGTGGAATTCTGCTTGTTATTTCTTCATCATTTAATTTTGTAATGAATTTTCTTAAAGCTAAATCAAATTCTTTTATTTTTAGTTTTTCAAAATCATCATCATCTTGTTGTCCTGGTACATAATCTTTTCCTATTTCATCATCTTTATATCCTGGTAAATCAGATGG
>CAKOZB010000068.1 GCA_934131055.1 uncultured Clostridia bacterium
AACATAAGACTCTCTTAAATGTCCATATACTACTCTTCTGCCATCATTATTTAGTATTTCCACTTTATTGCCATAACCATCGTTAAAAGCATCAAATCCTTCTGTGGTAGTACCATCAAATTCTGCAAGTAATACAGTTCCATCTGCTATTGGGTGCACTTCTGTTCCAATGTCTGCTGTTATGTCAAAACCTGAATGTGCTCTTTGTTTAAATAAAACATAATGATTCTTTCTAATTCCATATTTATCATGTTCTGTTACTTTATACTTTGGCTCTATTGGCCATGAATATTCTTGTTCCATAGTTTTCCTCCCCCTATTTTTCAACTTCTTCTTGTAGCTCTTTTATTCTCTCATTAAGTGAAATAATTTTTTCTATTTTTCTTTGTTTAAAATTTATCTTTCCATTATACGTCTGAGCTGTTCTAACTCTTTTTAGCCTTGATATTTCACGTTGTTCATACCCTAGTTGTTCCTTTAATATCTCAATCTCCTCACTAGCAGGTATTGCTATGCCTTCTGGATTATATCCATACAATATTGCAACTTTCTTTTTTATATGGTCTAAATATCTTTTATACTCATCTCTTCCTACTCTACAAATGTGAACCTCTCTATCTCTACCATCTCTTCTTTTTACATATAAGCTGTCTGTTAATCCAAAGAATTCGGATACATATTTTGATGAAAGATTATTCCTGTGCAATGTTGAGCATAAAAATATTTCTTGTTCACTTTCATCCGCAAAGAATTGTTCCATATGTTTTGTAATACCCTCTAATAACAAAATTCTTGCTAGCCCCGACCTTCTATCTCGTGGATCTGTTATGTATGTGTCTAATTCTATTGAGTTAGATGGTTTTGCCGTATAATATTTTTTTACATTAAATTCTGGTTTTTCGTGTATTACTAATGGCCCTTTATGTAATATTTTTTTATACTCTAGTTCTTCTTTTTCTCGCCCTGTTATCGTTTCTAAATCTCTTGCATCAACATCATTTGGTTCTATGTCCTGTTTTCCAAACTCTTTCGCAATATCATCACCAGTAATCCAGTAAAACATATCATACCTTTCCATTACTCCTGGATGCTTTTGTTCCTGTGCTTGCATGTATTCTGACATATACTTATTTAGTAATTCTCTAAGTACACTCTTTTCGTGAAAATGATTGTTTTCTTCATCTACTTCATGTTTCAAAAACGCGATAATATTTTCTCCATATCGTGGAAACTCTGCTAAAATTTTTGCTTTAGCATATTTAAAAGCCTGTACTTTCAGCTTATAAATACTTAACATGTCTTTTCTATAATCTTGCAAGGTTTTGTACTTGTTTTTTACGTAGTGATTATAATCATCTCCATATTTGAAATATTTTGTTATATCATTGTACGTAAACGGTTGTTGCCCTTGTGTAATATATGTTGCAGCAATAACCTTGCCATTTTCATCAACTGCAACAAAAACCGAATTTTCTTTAGAATGTGCATATGCAGAAATATCCTCTCTGCCTGTCGGAAATAGCTGACCGCTTTGGCCTCTTGCCTCCATGTTCGCCATAACCACTTGTTCTAAATTAGCAACCTGTTCTAAATATTGTACTTCGTTATCTTTTGTAAGTTCTTCTAATTTAAAATTCATTTTATACCTCTTTAGGTCTCAAATTAAGCCAATCTTGACTCAATTTTTATAATATGCTGACTAAATATAATTATATTTTATCGGGCTTATAATATCACAATTTTTTTCATTTGTCTATTCTGAAAGATCATATTTTTCTGTGCATTTCTTGTGTATAATCATTTAATCATGTTTTACTACAAATTCACAATTTTTGCCAATTTATAAGTGTTTAAAATTTATATTTTTTGCATTTGTCCTTGCAGAAATTTTACACAAATTCTTCCCATACTAAATTTGCTAAATCGATGCCTTTTTTACTTAATTTTATGCTATTTTCATCAACTTGTATTAAATCTTCATGAGTAAGTTTATCTAATGTTTTACAATATTTCATAATTGGATTTATTCCAAAAATTTTCTTAAAATCTCCTATATTTACTCCGTCTATTTTTCGAAGTCCAAGCATCATAAATTCATTCATCTTATCTTCTTCATTTAAGGTTTCGTTTAACACCAAATTTCTATTTGGATTGCCATTTTCTATATTCTCAATATATTGCTCTAGACTTTCTATATTAGAATACCTTTTGTTGTCCATAAAAGAGCACGCTGCTGCTCCAACTCCAATATACTCTTTTTGCTTCCAACAATCTGTATTGTGTTTCGATTCAAAACCCGGCTTTGCAAAGTTAGATATTTCGTAGTGTTTGTATTTGTGTTTTTCCAAATAATCCTTTACAAACCAGTACATTGCTCGCTCTTCTTCATCCGTTGGCAAAATTGCTGTTCCATCTTGTACCATTTTTTCCATCTTTGTGTTTTCTTCAGTAATTAAAGAATACACAGAAATATGCTCTGGTTTCAAATTTACTATTGTTTTTGCACTTTCCTTTAAATCCTCAAGAGTTTGGTTTGGAAGAGCTAACATCAAATCTACATTTATATTATCAAATCCTACTTCTCTCGCCCATTCGAAGGTATTTTCAAAATCACTATAATTATGAATTCTGCCAATGCTTTTAAGCAGTCTATCTTGAACTGCTTGCAGACCAATGCTTATTCTGTTTATTCCCGCTTCTCTATATGTTTTTAGCTTTTCTTTACTGGCAGTGCCAGGGTTTACTTCAATAGTAATCTCAGCATCTTCATCAATTTCAAAATTAGCTTTTATAGTCTCCATCACATTCAAAATGTACAATTCATCAATAGAAGATGGCGTGCCACCTCCTATGTAAATTGTTTTTATTATAAACTTTGGTTCCAAGCCATGCTCGTACATAATCCTATTTTCATTAGCATATTGTGCAATTTCACTCTTTAAACATTTAATGTATCTTTCCACCATTTCATATCTATTCGGATATGAAACAAAATCGCAATAATAGCATTTTTGCTTGCAAAATGGCATGTGTATGTATAATCCTATCTCTTTTTCTTCCATTTATTTCTACAGATACTCCTCTATTTTCTTGAATCTATGGCTAACACTAGACTTCCCAATTGGATTTTTTAGCATTGTTCCTAACTGCTCTAATGTCGCTTCTGGATTTTCCTCTCTTAAATTTGCAATTTCTTTTAAGTCTTCCGGCAGATTATTAAACTTACCAGACTTCTTCAATTTTTTTATAAGTTCCGCCTGCTTAACCGCTGCATTTATAGTCTTATTAAGGTTTGCCGTCTCACAATTTACAATTCTGTTTACATTGTTTTTCATCTCTCTAAGCACACGTATTTCTTCGAACTTTAACACAGTAGAATGACCACCCACTAAAGCTAACATTTTAGATATTTCTTCTCCGTCTTTTAGATAAACTGTTTTTTCTAAAATTTTAGCCCCAATAGAATATTCATTTAACAATTTTAATGTAAATTCCGCACATTCTTTATCCTTAAAAATTATCTCCAAATGGTATTTATTTCTTGGATTATTTATTGACCCTGCTCCCAAGAAATTACCTCTTATATATGCTTTTTTCAGATTATCCTGTTGTAAATAATTCTCTGCATCTTTTAAAGTTGGCATTTCATCACACTTATATGTAATACTGTATGTTTTGCCAGTTATATTTATCTTATAGTCTTTAATTTCTAAGTTATTCAATAGCTTAGCAAATCTATTTATGTTGTACTCACTTTCAGTTGAAAACTTTACATTTTTACCTTTCACATCTATATTATTAGATGCCAAATAACCAAGAAATTCTGCATAGACTTCTTGTTTATTCTTCAAATTATTTATTTGACTTAGTTCCATTTTCAAATCTGATGAAAAAGACATTTCTATCACTTCCTTCTATATACACACTTTTGCTACCACGCATCTATCATTTCCAGATAAATCTTGTATAGTTTTTATTTCTGCATAATTCCTGTTTTCTTTAAGCAGATTTTCCACATCATCTTTTTGGTCATATCCAATCTCTAATATTAAATATCCATTCTTTATGTGATTGCAAGACTGTTCTATGATTTTTTTATAAAATTCTAATCCATCTTCTCCGCCATCTAATGCAAGATGTGGCTCATTTTGAACTTGTTTTGATAATTCATTTATAACATCGCTTCTTATATATGGTGGATTTGAAACAATAATATTAAACTTTTGCTCTTGTATGTCTTCAAATAAATCTGATTCAATGAATCTTACATTTGTGTTGTTTTTTTCATTATTATATTTAGCAACCTCTAGTGCTTTAGCACTAATATCACTCGCATAAACTTCAGCCTTATCTCCAAGAACGTTTGAAAGAGAAACAGCAATAGCCCCACTACCAGTGCACAAGTCTAATATCTTTATCTTGGCATTTTTTAGAAGTAATTTTTCACACCTTTTCAAGGTTTCTTCCACAATAATCTCCGTATCTGGCTGTGGAATAAGCACATTCTCATTTATAAAAAAATTCAATCCCATAAACTCTTGGTTTTTTGTTATATATTGTAATGGCTTGCCCTCAATTATCTCATTTATATTTTCTTTAAACTTTATATAATCTCTTGCATTAAGCTCATCTTCTAAATGAATTACCAGATATTGCTTCGTTACACCTAATATAAAAGCTAACAGCTCTCTTACTATAATTACATCATCTTCTATATTATTCTTGCTTAATGCATTTTTTCCTTCTTCAATTACTTCCTTTATTTTCATACTAAAACCTCTTAAATAATATGCAAATATTATACTATTTCCATGTAGTAATTGCAATATTCATAATAGTAATTACTGATATCGAGATTGGGAAAAAATTAAATTTTGGCAAGAGAGCATACTTTGTGTATGTAACCTCGTTTTGAGCAAAATTTGACGAAGCCAAAATTCTAAGTATTTTCCAGCCAAAACAAAAGCACCACTTAAGTATCAAGTGATGCCTCAAATTTACTATAGAAATTGCCCCACATTAGCCGTAAGCCGAATGAAATTTTAAGGACCTGCACCAGCAGGTGGGTGTCTTGTTAAATGTTCCTGGGTTTCTTAAGTTTATAACCTAAGCCTACACGCCACATTTAAAGGCGGACTCCCTTTTAGAATTTGTTGGTTCTAAAATTCCTTTCTACACGTACCACGCAGGGAATGTTTCGTTTCTGCCATTATACTATCATAAACAGAATAACATTGCAATACCTTTTTTAATCTTTCACAGCAATTTCACAATCAAAATGTGACAAATTTGGTAAATATTTTTATTGCATTTTTTCTTTTTTCAAATTATAATATTAATACTAGGGGTTATAGGTAATCCGCAAAACCTAAATATTTTAATGTAAGGAAATTATATGAAAAATCAATCACCTAAGAAAAGTAAAAAAATTATAAAATTTATCATTTTTATTCTGTTAGTTATATTACTTGTAGTTTTAATAAAAATCAATTATACGGACGTACAAAGAAAAGTTGCTTTAGAAAATACCATTGCAGACATGACTTCTTTGAATTCTAAGCAGACATTTTCTATTGATAAAATTTATTTATACAGTTCTGCAAATGCAACAAATAACGAAACAAAAAAATCAATGTGGAACTTAAATGTTTACCAATTTACAGATATTGCACTATATATTTCTGGTAATGCTAATAATAAAAGCCAAAACACTATTAAAGAGTTGTATATAGATAATGTAAAATTTGATTCTTTAAATGTTGGAACTCCTAATCTTCACTACAAAAATCTATTTGAATTTGGAAAATTTAACTTAGAAACAGAAAATTTAATTACAGATAGATTAAATTATCAAGTTTTAGAGCCTATAAAAGTAGATTCAAAATTTAATATAATAAACAATACTATAAACACAGAAGTAACTGATACCACTGATAATGTTGAAACAACAAGTTTAAATACAGATTTATCTAATAGTATAAATAATTCGTATGACATTTCATCAGCAGAAACATTAGATTACTCAAAACCACAAATATATTCTGACGCATCGAATCCTATTACATTAGAATATATGAATTTAATCAAAAGCAATTACCTAGTTTCAGATATTGAAAATCCTTTGGTTTATAATGGTTCTCTATTAAAAAGAGCAAGTATTGATTTAACTTCTATTTCTGGAAATATTACTTTTAAAATTCATATCAAAAATATTCTTGGAGAAAATTATGTTGCAACCGTAAAAATCGCTATTCCTTTAAAAGATGACGTTTCTGGCTCTATTATTTATGATGGAAGTTTTACAAAAGAAATCACAACAAAAACGAATTTTAGTATTGAAAAATAGGACTTCTGGCACTTTAAATATATATCACTTATAAATGGATTGACTTAAAAGTTGATGAAGATAGATTTTTAAAAATCACCTCCCAAATTATAATCGTTGACCTATTATGTAAAATATGGTATAATATAAGTGTCCGATACTATTTTTTTGGGTTTATTCAATGGAGGAACTTATATGAAAAACTCTAAAAAGAACGTTGCTACCACCAAGAAGGCTTACCAGGCTGCATTAATAAAAAAAGCTACAACCAAAAAAGCTAACTCAACACCGGTTGTTGATTCTGCAAACACTGATAATATCAGTACGACAGCAGATACTGCACCGATGCGGAAAGTAAATGGCAAAGCACTTCAGGATGCATTGGCATACCTTTTGTCGAACTATCCGGCAATTGAAGCCACGAGGAAATCTGATTTTAAAGATGTTTTCAATATGTTATTGAAGCTTAATGTGGATTTGACTTCTAAAAAAGACATTGCCTCAGAAACCGAAAGAGTTTTGAATATTTTGGGTTTCACAAACAATAAGCATAATGTAACAAAAGAATTCATCTACAAATATGATATCCCTCAGTTGGTCACTTTCATGTTCAATGGCTATCAGAAGAAACACCCTGATTTCTGCGAAATTGAACCATCTGTTCTGCTTAAATGCTCAAATGAGCTTGATGCCATTTCTCAAAAATTTTGGCATCCTATTGTTATGTACATTGCATGCACAAATGCCAGTAGAATGGATTCCAATAATGCTTCGAAACTGCTAAGTGGCAACGAGGCAGAGATCAAAAGTGTATTTGATAACTTCAAATGTTCCACTTACACACGCAGTTTCCTTATTGATCTTGCTCCTGAACTTGGGCATATGATTCAGCATTTGAACGATTCGGTCTCCAATCAGGAGAACAATGACAAGCCTAATGGCGGATATACCCCCTTTGCTGGACTTAACCCCACAGATTTTCCTGAATATATTGACGGTAAACAGACTGTGGATGACTCCAGTAATGACATTCAGGACAAAGAAACTCTTGAAAGCGAACCTGCTGATAAAGCAATTTCTGAACCGGTTATGCAGAAGCAACAGCCTTCTGTTGAAGCTACACCTTTTGAGCAGATCGTAACTCCTAAGGTGGGCATTCAAAATTCCGCCGCAAGCCGGCAGGATAAGAGTGTCCAAACATTGAACAGGGCAATTAATGCCATAAAGCAATATGGTGATCTTAATCGCCAGCTTGACCAAA
>CAKOZB010000069.1 GCA_934131055.1 uncultured Clostridia bacterium
TTACATTTTATTGATTATTATTTAACTAAATAGATTTAAAACTTATAAATCTAGCAATTAACTAAATTTATAAGTTTTTTATTATATGTTTTCCAAATCTTTGCCATATTTTACTCCTAATGAATAACTAAATGCAAAATAATATTCTTCGGTCTTATAAAATAGCTGTACTATTTCATCAAACTGTTCTTTTTGTTGTTTTGATAAAGTTTGTTCGAGTTCTTCCATTGCATCAGTCAGCCTAAGATATTCTTTTTTAAAATTTTGATTTTCTTTTAAAATTGGTAATTTTTGCTCTACATAATTACTAATAAATTTATAGTTATCATTATTAAATATTTCCATGTTTTCTCCCTTCTCTAACATAAATTAATTTTAAGCAATTAACTTATTATTCTGTTTATTGCCATTTTAATATATTAAAAGTATTTCCTTCTATTGTTTTTTTACACATCTTAATACATTTTTAATAAAAACAACTTTAATATACCATATAAATTCAAATTAACGTACTGTTATTTTATCTTTTATTAAATATAAAATAATAGCTTAACACTTGTCATCAAGTATTAAGCTATTTCATTTTCATTTAAACATAAAAGTTTAGGCGTTGGCATACCGCCTCAAATATCTATAATTAATATAGCATCATTGATACGATTAGTCAACTAAAATATAAAAAAATTTTATATTTTAACTATTACACACTTTATTTTACACTATCAGAAAATGATAATTTCAACCAATTTTTTTCTTCTTTTATTTTTTTACACTAATTTTATAAAAAAATTAGTAGGTTTTTCAGTGCTTAAGTATATTACTTAAACACATTTTTATATTTTTCTTCAAATTTTTCTATTGATATTGGCTTTTCAAAATAATATCCTTGTATCATATCACAATTTATTCTTTTTAAGTAATCAACTTGTTCCTTGTTTTCTATGCCTTCTGCCACAACTTCTATTCCCAGCTTATGTGACATTTCAATTATTGCCTCTATTATAATTTTACCTCGACTACTTTCTACTATATCATCAAAAAAACTTTTATCCATTTTTAGAACATCTATATTAATATTTTTTAACATGCTAAAAGATGAATAACCTGTTCCAAAGTCATCCATAGATACTATAAATCCCAATTTGTGAACATTTCTTTCCGCTTCTTTTGCAAGCTCAACATTATTAACAACAGAGGTCTCCGTCATTTCTAATTCTATAGTATTTGGTTTTATACTATATTTATTTACAAAATCTACTAAATCATTTATATGATTTTTATTATACAAATGTAATCTTGACTCATTTACTGATATTGGAAAGATTTTATAACCTTTTTTCTCCCAGTTTTGTTGTAATTTGCAAATACTTTCTAGTACATATGTGTCTAGCTCTGTTATTAACTCATATTTTTCTAATAATGGAACAAAAATATTTGGCATTACTACATCTCCATCTCTATTCCAACGTACCAATGCTTCTGCTCCTGCTAGTTCTTCAGTTTTTGTATAAAACTTTGGTTGCAAATAAATTACAAATTTATTATTTGCAATTCCTTCTTTTAATCTTTTTTCTAAAATCTTTCTATATTCTATATTCATATTATCACCTAAAATTATTGTTTACATTTTTCATAAAAAAATTTCATATTTTAGAAAAAATTATAAAACCCCAAACATGTTGAGGTTTTATTTTCTATCTTCCATCATCTTGTTCAATTAAATCTCTTCTGTTTACTTTTGAACTTTCCTTATTTTTCTTAAGTTCTCCGCTTTCAATTATTTCACGCAAAAAGTCTCCTAAATCTTTATATTTAATGCCTATTTCTTGAATGATTTCTCTTCTTCCTTTTCCTTGTCTTATCAACTCAATTATTTCTTCTTTTTTTGCTTCTCTTGCTTGCGTGATTTCATCTTGTGTAATAACTCCATCTCTTATAAGTTCAGCCATAAGACTTCTTATATTTTGTTCATCTTTTACTAATTGCCTCGATATTTCTTCTGCATTATATCCACATTTTAATAATTCAACTATTCGTTTTTTAGTTTTATCTACTTTTTTATATGAATCTATTTTGCCCTCCAATGATAGCTTGTCTAATATTCTTATTAATGTGTCTTGCTTAGTTATCTTCATTTCTTTCATAATTTCACGTTGACCTAAGCCCGCTTTTCTTAATTCTATCACTCTTTTTTCTATTTCTTCATCTGCACATTGGTAAACTTCTGCTATAGATAACCTTCCTTCTTCAACAAGCCTATCAAGATATAAATAAATTCTATCTACAGAAATACCTAAAGAACTAGATATCTCACTCACATTTCTTTTTGCCTTTGCCATACTCAATATCTGTTTTAGCTTTTCCTCAGTTTCTTTCTTATATAAATTTGTAGCCAAGCTATCAAGTCTTCCCTCTTCTACAAGTAATCCTATTATAAGCTTCACACGATTTTCATTTGTATCAAGTTCCATTGCAATCTTATCATAAGGATAATTCTTTTTTCTAAGCTCTAGTATCTTTTCTTTTAATTTCTGTTCTTCTTTATAGCCTCTTATCATATCTATTCACCTTCTTATTTAAGTTGCATCGATAATAGTTTGCTTATTCCCTTTTCTTCCATTGTTACACCGTAAACTGTATCTGCAATTTCCATTGTTCCTTTTCTATGTGTTATTACTAAGAACTGTGTTTCTGTGCTGAATTTCTTTAAATATAAGGCATATCTTGCAACGTTTACGTCATCAAGAGCAGCTTCAATTTCGTCTAATATGCAGAATGGAGCCGGATTTATTTTTAGTATTGCAAACAATATTGCTATTGCTGTTAATGCTTTTTCTCCACCCGATAATAGCATCATGTTTTGTAGTTTCTTTCCTGGTGGTTGTACCCTAATGTCTATTCCACATTCTAGTATGTTGGCTTCATCTTCTAATATTAGCTCTGCTTTTCCTCCACCAAATAGTTCGATGAACACTTCGTTGAAGTTTTTGTTTATTTGCTTGAATTTCTCATCAAATTGCTTTTGCATTGTAGTTGTCATTTCAGAAATTACATTTCTAAGCTTTGTGATAGAGTCTTCTAAATCAAGCCTTTGCTCATTCATAAAGTCATATCTTTCTTGCATTTTCTTGTAATCTTCTATTGCATCTACATTTATGCTTCCTAAGTCTGCTATATTTTTACGTAGTTCTGTTGTTTTCTTTTGAGCAACTTGAACATTATCTGGCTTTGCATAACCATCTGCATTGTTAGGAGTTAGCTCATATTCTTGCCACAATCTGTTTATTAAATCGTCTATGTCTTGCTCTTGTTTTGTTTTCTTGCTTTCTACTTTTACTATTTGCTCTTTTAGACCATTTAACACACTATATTGTGACTCTATCTGAGCTTCTATTTTTTCTAATTCCCCATTTTTTGCTGTCTTTTCATTCTTTAGAGCTTCTATCTTTTCTGAGCTATTTGTAACTTCGGATTTAATCTTTTCTATTTCTTGCTCGAAGTTTGAAATTGCTTCTTCATTTTTAGTAGTCTCTAATTTTGCATTCTCTATGTCTGCTTGTTTTGTCTCTATGCTTGCATTTGCATTTTGAATGTCTTGCTCTATTCTTGCAATCATTTCGTCAAGTGATGTTCCACTCTCGTCAAATGAAGATACAGAAATTTTTAAGTCCGTTATATCTGTATTTAAGTTGTCTATGTAAGTCTGGTCGTCTTTATTTAGCTCTGCAAACTGTGTAATCTCTGCATTTAATTCTTGCATTTCTTTGTCTAAATTTGCAATTACTTGTTTAGTGCCTTCCTTAGAAACTTCTAATTTCTTCTTTTCTTCATCAATTTCTTCAACTTGATTTTTTAACTTAGCCATTTTTTCTTCAAGTTTAGTAATTTGGCTTTCTATCATGTCTAATTCTTGCTTTTTAGTTGCATATGTAATCTCAATTTCTTGTAAATTTTTCTCTAGTCTTGCAGATTCTTCTATTGTATCTGCTATTTTTACAGAATGTTCTTCCTTTTCTTTTTCTAGCTTCTTAATTTCTGAGTTAAGTTCTTCTAGCTTAGCTTTTAATTCTTCAATTTCTCTACTTCTTCCTAATATGTTTACAGTTTTTTGAGCTACTGAACCACCACTAATTGCACCAGATGGATTTATTACGTCTCCTTCTAGTGTTACTATTCTAAATGAATAGCTGTTTGCCTTTGCAAGTTTTATGGCACTATCCATATTTTCTACAATCACGGTTCTGCCAAGCAAATTTAAGATTATGTCTTGGTATTTCTTATCTGCTTTTACTAGGTCTGCTGCTATACCAATAACACCATCTATTCCATTAGAATTTACTTTTTCTATTTTCTTTCCATGCACTGATGAAATTGGTAAAAAGCTTGCTCTTCCTAAATTGTTCTTGCGCAAATGCTCTATCAATTTTTTTGCATCTGTTTCTGTTTTTGTAACTATATTTTGCATAGCTTGACCCAAGCACATTTCGATTGCTGTTTCATACTTTTTGTCAACAGAAATTAAACTTGCAAGCACACCTTCAACTCCTGCATTTAATTCACTATTTTGTTCACATGCAAGTAGTAAAGACTTAACACTCTTCATATATCCATCTTTATCACGTTCTGTTTCGATTAAGAACTTACATCTAGAATCTTTCATTCTATACTCTGCTGTACGCTTGTTTATTTTGTCATCAAAGTCTTTTATAACAGCTAATGCCTCTTCTTTTTGAGCCTTTATTTCTGCTAGAGTCTTAACAGCTTTGTTTCTTGTATTTTCTATTTCTTGAAAGTTCTTCGAAATTTCTTGTTTCTTTATTCTGTTACTATCTAATTCAGAAATAGTACTTTGAAGCTCTTGCTTTACATTTTTCTTAGTTTTTTCTAGGTTTTCGTAATTAATTTCATATGTATTAATTTCGGCAAGCCTTTCATATTTTGCATCTGTATCTGCTTCTACTTGTTTCTTCTTACCTTCTATCTCAAGCTCTTTTTCAGATAACTTAGCAGATATTTTTGCAAGCTCTTCTTCCTTCTCTTTTAGCTCTGTTTCGAACTTTTCCTTATTCTTAAATAAGTTGTCCTTCTTAGAAACCTTGCTATCTTTCTCCTCATTGAAATCATTAATTCTTTGATGTAGTTCCTCTATTTCTTTTGTAAGTCTTTCAATATTTGTAGCATTGTTTGAAATTCTTTCTTTAGAAACATTTATCTGAGAATTTAACTGTTCAATCTTAGTCTTGCTCTCGAAACCAACATTTTGCATATTTTCAATTTCTGCAATAAGTTCATCAATTCTAGTTTTTAAAGTATCTTTTTTATTTTGACCCTCTTCTAACTTTTGGCTTTCTGATGTTTCTTGGTCTTTTAAAATTTGTAAATCTTCTACAATTTGTTCAAGTTTTTCCTTATATGTATTTATGTTATACACAAATAATCCAACTTCAATGCTCTTAAGCTCTTCTCTTAAATCTAAGAACTTTCTGGCTTTATCTGCCTGCAATTTAAGTGGATCTAATTGTCCTTCTATTTCAGACAAAATATCATTTATACGCAATAGGTTAAGCTTTGTCTGCTCTAGTTTTTTCTCAGACTCTACCTTACGAGTTCTATATTTTACAATTCCAGCAGCCTCTTCGAAAATATGTCTTCTATCATCAGATTTGTTGCTCAAAATTTCGTCAATTTTACCTTGTCCTATTATAGAATATCCGTCTTTTCCGATTCCGGTATCCATAAACAATTCTATAATATCTTTAAGTCTACATGGTGTTTTATTTATAAAATAGCCTGTCTCACCACTTCTGTACAATTTCCTTGTAACAGTAACTTCATTATATTCAATTGGTAACTTGCCATCAGAGTTATCTATTACGATAGATGCCTCGGCAAATCCCAACGATTTTCTATTTTGAGTCCCCGCAAATATTACGTCTTCTGCCTTTGCGCCTCTTAAAGACTTCATACTCTGCTCTCCAAGTACCCATCTAATGCTATCCGAAATATTACTCTTACCAGAACCATTTGGTCCAATAACAGCTGTAATACCCGGCTTAAATTCTAATACAGTCTTATCTGCAAATGATTTAAACCCTTGCAGTTCTAGTCTTTTCAAATACATTTATAGTTCTCCTCTTAATAATTCTAATCCACTAGTTAATTCCATTACTTCTTTCATATCTATATTTTTGTAGTAATCGTCTAAACTTAAATTATCACTAACTTTTTTTAGTGATATTAAATCTATCTTATACATGCAACAAATTATATAAATAGAATTTAGTTCCATGTCAAAAAGCACATCGTCTTTTATATCTGTATGTGTTACAAAACTTTCAGCACTATAACATGGTAATTTCTTAATATTTTCTAATGTTTTAATTCTGTCATCATTAAATTCTTCAACAGTATATTGTTGCTCTCCTGGAATGTTCCATTCATAATTATAAGATTTACTAACACTTACCCATTCTCCAATTTTAGAGTTAGTAGAGCCAACATATCCCATATTTATTATTAAGTCTGGTTTTATCTCACAGTTTTCTAAATATCTGGTTAAATTGATTGCTGTTTGCTGTTTTCCAATTCCAGTAATAATTAAAGAAATATTTTCTTTTCTATATACATTTTCGTTAATCTTTTCTAATTTCAATTTTTCTGCAATGTCTGTTGCTTCCTTTTTCATTGCAATAACAAATAAAATCTGCTTCATATTTTATTCTCCTCATGTAAGTTGTAAGCATTCAATTTCTTGTTTATTTTATACTAATATGTCGTAAAAAGCAAGAAAACTAAGCGAATATTTCACTTAGTTTTCTAATATTTATATGGAATTAATTTTATCTTCCTTCGTCGTCTTTTTGTTTTTGAGCTTCACCTTTTCTTGCATGTCTTGCTACATATTTTGAATAATCTGGTTGTTCTTTATTATCCTTATTTTGAGCATCTTTTGCAGCTTCTTTTTCTGACATTTGGCGTAATTTTGCTATAAATGCATCAACACTTTGTGCTTCTGTTTTTTCTGGCTCTCCATCTTTTTTAATTGCATCACCATTTTTTATAATTCTTTTACCTTCTCCGGCCTTAGCTTTTTCTCTTGCAGCTTTTATAGTTTGAATTGGGTGCTTTATTGCATTCCATAATTTAGACCATCTGCTTGTTTTTACTAGTGCCTTTTCATTGTTTTCCTTTGCTGCTTGTTCAGCTTCTTCTTTTTTAGCTTCTTCTTCTGATTGTAAATCAGTCCACATTGGTTCTACTGGTTTATCTACATCTTCTACTGCAGGTTTCTCAGTAGCTGGTGCTTTTTCTTGTTTAGGCTCTTCTTTGCTTGGATCTTTACCAGCAGGAGTTTCTTCTTTTGCTGGTTCTTCTTGTTTAGCTTTT
>CAKOZB010000070.1 GCA_934131055.1 uncultured Clostridia bacterium
TCATAGATGGAAAAGATATTTATTCTTTAAATGATGATAATTTGGCTATATTTAGAAGGAGACAAATTGGTTTAATCTATCAATTTTACAATTTAATACCAATATTGAATGTAAGAGAAAATATAACATTGCCATGTGACTTAGACGGACAAAAAGTTGATGAGAAAAGATTAGATGAGCTAATAAAAACATTAGGGTTAGAAAAAAGAGAGAAGCACTTGCCAAACCAATTATCTGGAGGACAACAACAACGTGTATCAATAGGAAGAGCCATGATAAATAATCCAGCATTAATGCTAGCCGACGAGCCAACAGGAAACCTAGATTCGAAGGCGAGTGATGAAATAATATCATTATTAAAATTATCAAACAAAAAGTTTAATCAGACTGTTGTAATAATTACTCACGACTTAGAAATAGCAAAGGAAGCAGAAAGAGTTATAACAATAGAAGATGGAAAGATAATAAAGGATGAGAGGAATATATAATGAATGTTTTAAATAAGTTGACTAAGAAAAATTTATTGCTTAATAAGAAACGTACTGTTGTTACTATTATTGGAATTATGCTTTCTACTGCGCTGGTTTGTGCGGTTGCAGGACTGGTTACGAGTGCACAGCAGACTTTTGTAAATCTTATTAAGAATACTGATGGTGATTATCATATTTCATTTTCTAATGTGCCACAGGAACAACAGAAGTATATTATACAAAACAATGCTGTTGATAGTTATTATGTTACAAAAGAGCTTGGATACAGCAAGTTTGAAAGTATTCAAAATGAGGATAAACCATATATTTATGTGGTTGCTATGAATGAAAATGCTTTCGAAAAAGGTGCATATAAATTGATAGAAGGTCGAATGGCTCAAAATGAGAATGAAATTGTTATTCCGCAACATTTAATTGATAATGGTAGAGTAAAGATTAATGTTGGAGACAAGATTACTTTAAATGTTGGAACAAGAGAGCTAATGGACGGCAGTAAGCTTAATCAAAAAAATCCATATCTTGCAAGTTCGTCAAAAGAATATATATATCAAGAGACTGGAAAAGCCGGAGACAACGAAGATTATAAGGAGCAAATTGTTGATGGACAGACAAAAGAATATACTGTTGTTGGAATAATGAAAAGACTTAACGCAGGGCTCGAGCCGTATTCAGCACCAGGCTATACGGCAGTTACATATTCAAACGACGGTAAAAACGTTGGAAACGCAGAAAAAACAGTTTTGGCAAATACAAAATCTGCTACAACAATAGCCAACTTCTACGTGACTCTAAAAAATCCAAAAGAATATGAAAATGTAAAGAATCAAATAAAAAACACAATAGAAGCTGAAACTAAGAATGAAATTGAAGTAGAAGTTAATGCAGATTTATTAAGGTTCGAAGGAGTTCTTAGTGAGAGCACATTAGGAGTTCTATATGGAATTGCAAGTGTTATTATAGTAATAATTGTTGTAAGCAGTGTGTTTGTAATAAGAAACAGTTTCAGTATTTCAGTATCTGAAAAAACAAAACAATACGGAATGCTGGCATCTGTTGGAGCAACTAAAAAACAAATAAAAAGAAGTGTGTTATTAGAAGGATTATATATTGGTATAATTGCAATTCCACTTGGAATTTTATTAGGAATTGTCGCAATAATAATTTTATTATGGATAGTAAATTTATTAATTGGAAACATGATGGAAGGTACAGAATTTGTGTATAATGTACCAGGAATGGCAATTTTAATTTCAGTAGTAATTTCTGGCATTACAATATTTTTATCATGCTTAATTCCTGCAATAAAAGCATCTAAAATTCCACCAATCGAAGCAATACGTGGAACAGATGATATAAAAATAAAGGCTAGAAAAGTAAAAACATCAAAATTGACAAAAAAATTATTTGGAATAGGCGGAGTAATTGCAAGCAAAAACTTAAAAAGAAATAGAAAAAAATACAGAACAACAGTTGTATCGCTAGTTGTAAGCATATCAATATTCATAGCACTTTCATCATTCTTAACTTATGGACAGATGATTACAGGCTCATATTATACAGATTTAAACTATAACATAGCTGTAAATGGTGGAAATGAAGCATTATATGAAAAAATTGCGACATGGAGAGGAATAAATAGCTACAGTTATTCATACCAGACTAGTGCTGAGATAGACGTACAAAAATATGGAACAGACTTTGCTAAAGAAGAATTAGAAAATAAGAAACAGATATATGAAGAAGACTTCCCAGAAGATGTTGGAAAATATGAGTATAACACTCTAGGTTTGACAATTGTTATGGTTAACAATGACTACTTCAAGTCATATGTAAAAAGCCTTGGAATGAACGAGAAAGATTATTCAAATATAGCAATACTTGGAGACGACATGATACATTATCTAGGGCAAGGAAAATCTAAGATTGAGCATTATTTTAATGTTAAAGCTGGAGACTCAATGGAAGTTACTATGGATGATGAGCAAAAGCAAATTAAGATTTCTAAAATTACAACAGAAAGACCAATGGGATATGAAAGCTGTTATACAGAGGGAGGCTACTTATTTGTATCTGAGGACTATCCAATAGTTACTAAAGATAAGAGTGAATTAAATAGTGGAAACCTATGCATAGATGCACAAAAACCATCAGAAATAGAAAACAAGCTAACAGACCTTAAAAAAGAAGGCGAAGACTTTGAAGATATAATGATAACAAATTTAGCTGAGTATGCAGATCAAGAAAAAAGAATAATAATACTCGTATCAATATTCTTATATGGCTTCATAGCTGTAATCACACTAATTGGTGTAACTAACATATTCAACACAATAACAACAAACATGATACTACGCTCAAAAGAATTTGCAAACCTAAAATCAATAGGAATGACAACAAAAGAATTTAACAAAATGATAAAATTAGAGAGCATAATGTATGGAACGAAATCATTATTAATTGGAATTCCAATAGGACTTTTTGGCTCGTATGAAGTATTCAAATCATTTACAAATTCGATAGACTTTGGATTTATAGTGCCATGGCAAGCAATAATAATTTCTGTAATATTTGTATTTATAATAGTAGGTTTAACAATGAAATACTCACTAAACAAAATAAACAAACAAAATATTATAGAAACAATAAGACAAGACAATATATAAAATTATAAATATTAATAAGTTGTAACTAGCAAAAGACTGGATTATAATTAATCTGGTCTTTTTGTTTGAAAAAAATTTGTATAACTGATGCTATTCGTAGTTTAGTATGATATAATATAATAAGTACATTTTGGGGACGGAGAAAAAAATGTACATAATATTAAATTCGCCCACAAAAGGGTGTCCTTATTGGACAAAAGTCACTTAAAAGTCACAAATGAATGATAAATTTAATACAGAAAATGAGGATAACATGGAAAAAGAGAAGAAAAGCAAAATAAAAAAGATATTAGTTAATTTAACAATATTTATATTACTTATAATTTTAACATTTTCATTAGTGTTGAAAGACCAAGATGTTTCGCAAATATTCAGTGTTGCTGCCAAGGTAAAAAAGCAATATATTTTATTTGCTGTGCTTGCAATGAGCATTTACATTTTAGGAGAAGCTGTAAATATTACGAGAATTTTGAAAGAACTTGGTGAAAAATCGAAGTTTATAAGTAATATTAGATACACATTAATTGGATTTTTCTTTAGTGCAATAACTCCTGCTGCGAGCGGAGGACAGCCAATGGAGATATATTATATGCACAAGGATGATATTTCTGTTGCACATTCTACTTTAGCACTATTAATGCAGCTTTGCAGTTTGCAAATAGTTACAATAACAGTAGGAATTATAAGTGCTGTAATACATTTTGATGTACTAAAAAGTGGATTGATTTATTTATTAATACTTGGAATTATATTGAATTCAAGTGCTTTAATGTTATTGATAATTGCGATTTTTTCAAAGAGACTTTCTAAAGGACTAATAAAATTTGTAGTAAAATTACTAAAATTCTTTAGAATTCCGAATGTTGAAAAGAAACAAGAGAAACTAGAAAAAGAATTAGAATCATATCAAACAAGTGCAAAATACATAAAAGAGCATAAAATATTAATGTTAAAAACTGTGTTAACAACTGTTATACAAATGATAGCATATTACAGCGTGCCATATTGGATTTATTTGGCATTTGGATTAACAGAGCATAATATTTTCGAAATATTAACATTACAAGCTGTGCTATATGCCACGGTGTCCGGAATTCCATCGCCTGGGGCTGTTGGAGTAAGCGAGGGAGGATTTTTAGGAATATTTAGAAACGTATTCCCAGAGACAATAATTAGCAGTGCAATGCTTCTAACAAGAGGAGCAAATTTCTATTTATTTATTATAATAAGTGCAATAATCGTTATGATAAGCACTTTTAGAGAGAAAAGAATCGAAAAAAGGCAAATAAAAGAAATTGAAATTGAAACAGAAGAAAATGAAAATTAATGAACATAAGCTTTACATTCCCATATAATATAAAAGAGGTGTAAAGCTTATGGCGTATTCGGAAAGAGAATTAATTGCAAGAATGATACAATGTGAAGCTGGCGGTGAAGGAGACAACGGAATGAAGGCCGTGGCAAGCGTTATAATGAATAGAGTAAATGTCCCAAACGGCGAATATGCAAGAATTTCGCAAGGGGGAAATATTAGAAACATATTATTTCAACAAGGACAATTTGACTGTGCAAGAGAAACTATACGTGGAAGCTATAACAGTCAAAACATATACAACATGACTCCGACAGATGTGCATTATAACATTGCAGATTGGGTGCTTTCTGGAAACAGGCTAAATGAGATAGATAATTGTTTGTGGTACTTAAATCCATTTAGACCAACGTGTGGAAGCACTTTCCCAGCAAATGGCTCAGGAAGTTTGCATACAAGGTTAGGCAACCATTGCTTTTACAAGCCAACACCTCTATATAATAACACTTAAAAAGAGGTATTGTTGAAAGATTATGTGGATTCAATTTTTTCAACTGACAAAAGTACCTTGATGGAGGAATGGTAAATGGAAAATAAAGAAATAGAAAATAGACAGTTGCTAAATCCAAACCAGCAAGATAATTGGCCAGAAACTTTGAAAAATCCAATATATACACCGGCATTTTTACGTGAACAAATAGGAAAATTGATGCGTGTTGAATTTTTAATTGGAACAAATAATTTAGTTGATAGAATTGGTGTACTAGAAGATGTTGGAGCAAGCTATATTTTGCTTCGTTCATTTGAAAATGATAGTTTAGTTTATTGTGACATATATGCAATAAAATTTATCACAATATCAACAACAGGAATATATGCAAATTATCTGCAAATGGGCAACTATAATAGAAATACGTATTATTAATAGTAGAGAAATAATTTATATTTTAATATAAGTTATTTCCTAAAATTTATAAAAGGGGAAATGAATGAAAAAAATTTTACTAGTAGAAGACAATGAGGCTATTCAGAAAGGGCTAAAATATTCATTAGAGCAAGAAAAATTTGTAGTAGAACTTGCAAGTGATGTAAAGACTGCTAAGGACAAGCTTGTCAAAAGTGAGTTTAACCTAATAATATTAGATGTAATGCTTCCAGATGGAAGTGGTTTTGAATTGTGCAGAGATATTAAGAAAAATATGACGATTCCGATATTATTTTTAACAGCAAAAGACGAAGAACAAGATATTGTAAATGGGTTTGATTTAGGAGCAGACGATTATGTCGTAAAACCTTTTAGACCACGAGAGTTAATATCAAGAATAAATAATATTTTAAGAAGATATGAAAAAGAAGAAAGCAATAAACTACAGGCAGGAAATGTAATAATAGATTTAGATGCATCCAGAGTATATGTGGGCCAGAAAGAAATTGTATTTACAGCACTTGAATACAAAATTTTAGTACTGTTGTTCTCTAATATGGGAAAGACTGTAACAAGAGAGAATATTTTAGATAAAATCTGGGATGTGGCAGGAAACTTTGTAAACGACAATACGCTTACTGTTTATGTAAAAAGAATAAGAGCAAAACTCGGAGAAAATGATGTAATTAAAACTATTAAAGGAATTGGATACAGAGTTGAAAAGTAAGCAGGGAGTGAGAATAAATGGAAAAAGTTAAAATTGCAATATGCGGAGCATGCTTAGTAATTGTTGCAATATTGGGATATTGTTATATTTCAAAAAAGCAGAATGAAAAATACGAATATATAATAAATTCAGCAATATCAAATATAGTTGATACAGTAATAGAAAAATATCCAGATGTAAGAGAAGAAGAGATATTGAATATATTAAGAAATACTAAAAATAACAAAAACAATATAATAAAAAAATATGGTTATTTAGATAATGAAAATTATATAAAAAAATTAGAAGATGAAAAAAATGTAGACAGAAAAATAAACATATTATATATTTCAATATTTGGAATTGTAATTATATTAATTGTAATATATTACAATAATAAAAAAGAAATCAGAATAAGAGAAGTAAATCAATATTTAAATGAAGTAAACAGAGGCAACTACAAGCTAAAAATAGAAGAAAACGGAGAAGATGAAATATCAAGATTAAGAAATGAATTGTATAAAACTACAATATTATTAAGAGAAACTGCTGAAAATAGTGAAAAAGAAAAAGTGAGCCTAAGTAATTCTTTGGCAGACATATCACACCAAATAAAAACGCCAATTACATCAATGAGAATAATGCTAGATAATATAGAAGACAATCCAAATATGGACAGTAAAACTAGAGAGGAGTTCATAAAAGAAATAAGTAAACAGGTTGACTGGATTTCTTCTTTGGTAATCTCATTACTGAAACTTGCAAAATTTGATGCAGGTGCTATTGTAATGAAAAATGAAGAAATAAATGTAAAAGACTTAATTGATAAAGCAGTTTCAAATTTAGCAATAATACTAGATGTAAAAAATATAAAAATAATTTCTAATATAGACGAAGCGGCTACAATAAATGCCGACTACAATTGGCAACTAGAAGCAATTACAAACATAATAAAAAATGCTGTGGAACATAGTAATGATAATTCTAACATTTATATAAATGTGGAAAATACGAGTGTGTTCGTAAAAATACAGATTAAAGATGAAGGAGAAGGAATAAGTAAGAAAGACATAAATCATATATTTGAAAGATTTTATAAATCAAAAAATAGTTCTGAAAATAGTATTGGTATTGGACTTTCACTCGCAAAAACAATAATAGAAAAAGCAAACGGATATATCAAGGTTGAGTCG
>CAKOZB010000071.1 GCA_934131055.1 uncultured Clostridia bacterium
ATCTAACATCACCTGAATCCCTCTGATTTCATATATTAAATTTTTAAGCTTTTCATCTTTTAACATAAATTCATTCGTTTCGGCTGTTTCGAAAGTAACAACCCTCTCATAGTTTGGCTCTACAATCTTCCACGATGACTTTTCTGCTTTTACTCTACGGTAAGATTCACTTTTGGCACGTTCATGGCCTTTAAATAATCCGTTAATAAAAGCATTTATGACATTCATCATTCTTACCTCCAAATTAATTAACTCTGAAGGTTCCATAGTAACCCTCAGAAAATCGATACACAAATAATCTAAAAGTAATAACTATGGCATACAATATAGATGTCAATTATATTGTATCACATTTTTATGTTAATAGCAACACATATATTTTAAATCTCATTCGTTTTAATTTCTTCCAATTAATTCCATTGCAATATTCAATGTCTGCTTCTTATAATCAAATTCTAACTCTGCTCCAAGTATTTGTTTTAGAGTTTGTACTTCTATATAAGTTGGAACTGTATCATGTTCTAAATCTACGGTCGCTCCACCTATTTTATATGTTTTATTTTTAAATGTAAGTTCAAGTGGTGTACTATATTTATCATAAGTTATCTGAATGCCTTCAATATCTTCAAGTGCAGATATCGGCATTGTGTAGTCCTCATTGTAGTAATCATATATTACATTTTGTTGCATAGCTGGTTTCGACAACTTAGATAATACTTTCTCCCCATTCACAAACAAATTTAATGCATATGGTTTATAATATCTTTCAATCTCTTCTTCTGTAAATTTTTCTTCCTTCTCTAATTCTACTTCTGTAACAACATATTCACATTTTGCCCTTCTACATATAGATTCTTCATCTTCTGTTTCTCCCATAGACAATATTCTTTGGTTTACTCCATCGGTACGTATATTCACGTTCCAGTCAAATCCAAAATGCTTGCCAGCATTATCTCTCATTTGCACAAACTTATTTACAATGCTATCTATGTCATTCAAACTAGTTGGTTCAGCAATTAAACTATACTTCAATAATCCGCTATTTTCGTGGTTTTCATGTGATTCAAAAGTTTTCTTAATTTCATCACCAGATTTTTCATATTCTTCTTTCAGAGTACGGTCAAAATAGTCAAACGTATAGCTTCCAAATTCTTTTATTACAATAAATTCAATAGGCTTTTTCTCTTTTGACTTAAGCACATATTTTCCATTTCCAGATTTATCTACATCTTTTTTTATTACTTTAGCATTGATTCCATAACAATCTTTTAAATCTGCTATAAAATCTATGTTTACTCGATTTTTGATATTATTTAAATACATTATATATATATATGTTCCAAATATTATTAATAGTATTAAAAATATAACATACCAAATAAGCAACGCTCTTACCAATTTATCTGCCTTGGCATTTATTTTCTTCATCTTATGAATTGTTTTTCTATTTTCTTTACTAATTTTTACAATATCAATTCCTTTATATTGGTCTTTTATTCCTTGTTCATAATTTAACTGTGTTTTTTCAATCTCTTTCCAGTCATGTTCTCTCCCCATTTATTTCTCCTACGTTATATATTTTTCTAAGTTGGAAAAGAATTAAATTTTGGCAAGGAAAATGAAATTCAAAAGGCAAGGGCGCATACGTGGTGTATGTAACCGCGTTTTGAATGAAATTTGACATAGCCAAAATTGTAATTCTTTTTCAACTATTTCTTCTCTTTGTTACGCTTATCTTGTATTATCTCCATCTCTTTTTCAGTAATTAATGTTACATTATTTTCTTTTGCCCATGCAACACATCCCTTTAAAATCATATTTAGAAATACTCTCGGTACCTTCACTAGTTTTTCACATGCTTCATCTGTGAATTTAACCTCTGGATCTATTCTTGATGCTGCATATTTTACAGTATCTAAGCTTATTCCTTTGCTTGCTGGAATTGGTTCTGCAACAGGTCTTCTAAATTTTGTATACCAGAAATTTTTATTATCACGGTAACCGTAATCTACTGGCACACTTGGGAAGTTCCAATTATTCACACCATTTATTATGGAATCATAATATTTAGGTTTCATCAAGATATGGTCAATTTTTAATATAAAATGTGCTCCAAATTTGCTAGTAATTCCATTAAATTGATGATATGGTGGCAAATATTCCTCTTGAACAGTATCATTTTCAGCTCCGTCTAATTCTCTTACCCATGTACATTCAAACACTTGGAAAGCTTCTTGTACAATCTTTGGAAATTGCTCATCTGGATTTTCTCTTGCTCTCTTACCATCAACCAAAGTAAAGATTGTATCTTTCATCTTCTCTTCTGTTGTTTCTCCTGGATATCCTAGTCGAACCGCTTCTTTAAAATATTTTCTATTATCAGTTATAAAATTGATTGAACATTTCCCTGTTCTCAAAATATTTTTAGCAGTATTCGAACTATTTCTGCAACATAAAATCATTGCATAGTAATCTTTACCTGCAATGTAATAAGGAAAACAAAGTGAATATGAACCTAAATTAGTCTGACCACTCTCGCTTAATGTTCCAATTTCAGTTGTTGGCATCGGGAAAAAACTAGATGTTTGATAGAAATTATCAACAATCCTTAAATCTCTAAACCCGTTCAACTCTTCAATCTTCTTCTGTTTTTCTTCCATAATAAACTCCATTCCTTTCTCGCTTCGCTCAAAGTAATCTTGCATTTTAAACAAAGCATTTCTCTTTTGAAATTATATTTGTTTATAAATATTTTAAAACCTTTTTTCAAATATATATTATCAAAAAAAGCATAAATTTACAATAAGATACCCAAGAATTTCTTGAGTATCTTATAACCGAATTTATTTTTTTACATAATAGTGTCTTATTGGCTTTAAGTTATCATCTAATTCATAGCAAATTGGATTTCCTGTTTGTATTTCTAGCTTGATTATATCTTCATCACTTATGTTATCTAAGTATTTCATTAATCCTCTTAAACTGTTGCCATGAGCTACTATTATTACATTTTTTCCTTCTTTTAGACTTTTCTCTATATCAGAATTCCAATATTGTGTTACTCTTTTTATTGTGTCTATTAAATTTTCTGTTTTTGGTAATTCATCTTCTGTCAAATCTTTATATTTTGGATCGTTTCCTGGATATCTAGAATCTGTTACATCTAACTCTGGTGGTCTAACATCTGTGCTTCTTCTCCAAAGTAGAACTTGCTCTGTTCCATACTTTTCTTTAGTCTCATCCTTATTTAATCCTTGTAAAGCACCATAATGTCTTTCATTTAATCTCCAGTTTCTTTTTATTTCTATGTTTTCCTCTCCCATTTCTTTTAAGATTAAATCAAGAGTATGTTCCGCTCTTTTTAATACCGATGTATAGGCTAAATCAAAGTGGAATCCTTGCTCTCTTAGTGCAATTCCAGCCTCCTTTGCTTCTTTCATTCCTTGCTCTGTTAATTCAACATCAGTCCAACCAGTGAATCTATTTTCAAGATTCCATTCACTTTGTCCATGTCTAACTAAAACTAATTTTATCATAAAAAACCTTCCTTTCTTTTCGCCCATCAGGTACGTCCCTTTTTGGGCGGACATATTTATTTAGTAATATCAATTTTTATTGTTGTTGGTCTACCATGTGGGCATGTATATGGATTTTTTAATCCCAGTAAACTACTTATTAAGTTTTCTACTTCTTGTCTACTTAAATCCATTCCAGCCTTTACAGCGGCTTTGCATGCAACTGTTGCTACAAACCTTTCCTCTATGTCTTTTAGAGAACTTCTTTCATTTGTTAACATTTCATCTAAAACATCTAAGAATACGTGTCCTCTGTCTACTTTGTATTCTAGGTCTGGTATTCCATTTATTTTTATTGTATTATCTCCAAAAAATTCTATATCAAAACCTGTATTTTTGAATAATTCCATGTTTTCTTTTACGAACCTTGCTTCTTTATATGAAAGCGTAAATACTTCTGGAATTAACATCATTTGAACATTATTTTGTATATGGTTCTTGTAGTTTTCTTTTATCTGTTCATATAGCACTCTTTCGTGTGCAGCATGTTGGTCTATTAGATATATTTCATTTTCTATTTCTACTATTATGTAGGTTTTGAATGCTATTCCAATGTATTTATAATTTATTTTTCTTTTCTCTTCGCGTGTTATTAAACTTTCTTTTGGAGCCTCCAGTTCTTCTTTAGCTTCTATTTCCATCTCTGCATCTGATTTACTTTCTTGCTTCTCATCTACTTTTTCTTCTTGTTGCACATCGTCTGATAAGTTCATTTCAATTGCAGTCTTTTTCTTTACTTGTGCCTTTTCCAATCCACTCAAGAAGCTATTTTCTTTCATGTCAAAGTGATTTGTTACAAATTCTAGTTCATTTTCTATATAGTCTTCTTTATTGTTTTCTGTTTCGGTGTTTCCTAAAAAATCTTTGCTAAGAATTGCATTTTTTATAGCATGATACATCGCCTTGTATATTTTATCTTCATCTCTAAACCTTACTTCTTTTTTGGTTGGATGCACATTTACATCATAGTAGTCGGCTGGCATTTGTAAATTTAGTATAAAGAACCCATATTTTCCAATTCCAGTAGAACCTTTAAAGGCTTGGTCAGCACTGTTTGTAAGTATCTTGTCTTGTATGTTTCTGTTATTTAAAAATAAAATTTGATTTTTTCTATTCTCTTCGGCTATAAAGGTATTCCCAACTACTCCAGTTATTTTTATGTCTCCATCTTGATAGTTCACATTTACAAGGTTGTCTTTTATTTCTTTTCCATACAGTAAATATACAACGTCTTTAATCTCTCCATTACCTGATGTTTTAAGTATTTGTTTACCATTGTTTATTAACTCTATCGATTTATCTGGTTCAGCTAATGCAACTTTTTGCAAGAATTCCTTTATATACTTAAACTCTGTGGCATCATTTTTTAAAAATTTGTATCTAACTGGAGTATTATAAAATAATTTTTCAACTTTAATAGTAGTTCCTGTTGATGCTCCAATTTCGTCCTTTTCTAGTATATTTCCGCCTCTCGAAAATAACTTGTAGCCAACCATTTCATCGGCTGTTTTAGATATCATAGTAAGTTCTGAAATTGATGATATACTTGCAAGAGCCTCGCCTCTAAACCCAAAGCTGTATGTATTTTCTAGATCTTCTATTTTAGAAATCTTACTCGTTGCGTGCCTCTCTAGTGCTATATCCATATTATTTATGTCTATTCCAGAACCATTGTCTGTAACTTGTATAAGTGTTTTACCACCATCTTTTATTGTTACAACCACCTTCGTAGCACCAGCATCAATAGAGTTTTCCACCAGCTCTTTTACAACATTCATAGGGCGTTCAATTACTTCGCCCGCAGCTATTTGGTTAATCGTTAAATCATCTAATAATACAATGTTTCCCATTAATATTCCTTCTTGTTCTTCATTTAATTTTCGATTATTCATTTGCCTTCAAGCTCGAAACCATATCAATGGTCTTAACCTTCTTTGCAAGCACATGGTTTACAACTAATGAAACAATTGCAGTTCCAATACTTGCATATAAGTATGATATCAATCTGATATTTACGCTGAAATCATAATTATCTCCAAGTGCAGTCTTGAATACATAATCTAGCATTAAGAATCCAAGAGGAAGTCCAATTATTATTCCTACTATAGTTATCCAAATGTTTTGCTTTACAAATATTTTCTTTATTTGCTTATTCTTAAATCCTAAAACTTTTAGTGTTGCAAATTGATATTGTTTTTCGCTGAATGACAAGACGCCCAAGTTATATATAATTACGAAGCCAAGTATTGCAGATACCACAATTAAGATAATTACCATTGTTTTTGTGGTTTCTAACATGCTTTCCATGCCTTCTTTTATCTTTTTGATGCTTTGTATTGTTTCTATTCCATCAATTTTCTCTATCCCACTCATGTCTTTATTTGTATAGATTGAATCTGGTTTGTATTTTATTCCTAATTCTTCAGTATATTTTCTTGTAGCACTCAAACTCTGGCTCTGTGGGTCTCTGTTTAATCCAGTTATCTTTGTAGTATACCAATTTGAATCTCCAAACACATGCCAAGTAATCTCATCACCAACATTTAAGCCTAATTTTCCAGTTAATTTTTCGGTTATATACACTCCATCATCTTTTAGCTTTATGAACTTCTTGTTATGACCACTGTATCTTAAATATGTGCTTGCATCGTTTATTGTTATAATATTTGTTTCCTTCGTATCATCAGATTTTTTTATTTCTATTCCGAGTGTTTCGCTTGTCTGATTGCCATAGGTATTTGTTATGTTTGTAAGTTCATCTTCTGTACATGTACTACTAATCGATAATTTATATTTGAAATTATATAACTCATCAAACTGCCAATTTAGATATGAATTCATTGTGTCTAACATTCCAAAGGCACAAACTATAAGCATTGTACAGCCTATTACACCTACACCTCCCATCGCAGTTCTAGCCTTATTCCTCGTAATATCTCTTAAATTCCATCTTGATGAAAGTGCTAATTTTTTGAATATTCCCTTAGTAGTTAGTCCAAATTTTGATGCTTTTACATTTGGAACTTCTGTCCTTAAGGCTTCAACAGCAGGTTCTTTAAGAACTTTTCTGCAAGATAAATATGTTACTGCTGTAATTAGAAGCACAGTGATAACAGCTAGAATATACACAACTGGAACGATAACCGTGCTATAAACAGGAATCTCAAAATACGACATTTCAGTGTGCATGAAGAATCCTCCAAGTACCAGATTGCCAACTATAATTCCCATAACACTTGCAAAAATACTTATGAAAAAGCCATAACTGATGTAATGTTTTACAATTTTTCTGTTTTTAAACCCTAATGCTTTTAAAGTACCAATTTGTGTTCTTTGCTTCTTTACGAATCTGTTCATTGTTGTTATTACCGAAAGTATTGCGATAAATAAAAACATTGCTGTAAATACGCTTGAATATGTTTGCCCTTCTTCAATTTCAGAATTATATGTAACATATGAAGCACTTGCTTCTCTATCAGTTACTGCAATCGCAGACTCTATCTTATTTTCAATATCTGCTTTAGTTTCGTCTAATTTACTCGTATCGTCTACATCAACAATAATCGAATTAAAAATATAATCTTCCGAAATTATATCATAAATTGGACATTCTTCAATAGATAAATAAACATAACCAAAATTTTTATGGTTTGGGAAAATTTCAGAATCGTCTTTTACTATATACACATGGTCTGGAGTAGTTACA
>CAKOZB010000072.1 GCA_934131055.1 uncultured Clostridia bacterium
TATATAAAAAAGTGATATAAACCTTGAAATAACAGGGGTGTGACTAAATTAAAAATTAAATTAGTTTACACTACCTAACTAATAAAAGGGGATTAAAAATGAAAAAGTTTACAAATCAAAATGTATTAAAAGAAACTAAGAATAATAACAAAATTATTATAATTGGAATAATTATTTTATTGTTTGGAATTGCATTAGGACTATGGGGAGGTTATGAAATTGATAAAACTAGTGAAAATGCTAAATCTTTTAGCGAATTATTACTAAGTGATGGAGAAAAAGAAAATCAAATTGCAACAGTTGATGTAATGTATGTACCTTACCAATTTGCGGTACAAGATGGAAATAATAATAGTTATTATATTGTAATGGATGAAGATTATATGTATGTTGCATATATGCCAACTGCAACTTTCAATTCTTTAAACAGAGAAGATATATCAGAGAATCCGGGCAAGATCGAGGGAATGACAAAGCTTGCAACAAGAGAAATAAAGGAACTTGCGGTAGAAGCTTATAATGAAGCAATCGAAGATGAAAATTACAAAATAACAGTTGCAGACTATGATAATTATTTTGGAAGTGTATATTTAGATGCGTCAGAAGATGCACTTTCAGATGTAGGCTCATTACAAATGACTGGCTGTATGATATGCTTGATAATAGGTCTTGCATCATTGCTAACTGGAATAATAAAAAAAGTTCATTTTAATATTAGCGTAAAGAAAATGGATGAAGATTTAATAGAAAAATTAGATAAAGAAATGAATGATGCTGATGCTTTCTATTATGAGAAAACTCACTTATACTTAACAAAAAATTACATAATTAACTTCCAAGGAAGATTCAAAGTAATAGAATACAGAGATGTAATTTGGATGTATGCAATGAATTACAGAACAAATGGCATTAAAACGAGCCAATCAATAAATATAATGGATGTAAAAGGAAAGGTTACTTCAATTGCAACAATAAACATTGTAACTAAAGGAAAGAAAGAAATATACAATGAAATTTGGAACACAATTGCCTCAAAGAATACAAATATTCTATTAGGCTATACAAAAGAAAATGCAGAAACAGCAAAAACAATGAAAGAAAACTAAATTGTACAATTTTGTACAATTTGGGGACGGAGGAAAAAATGTACAAATTTGTGGTAAGGCATAAACGAGAATTTACAATATAAATAAAAAAGACTAATTCATATGTAAAAAATATGAACTAGTCTTTTTATATGTTCAAAGTCTTAAAGCACTGGAAACCTTGGACGTCCACTACCAATTAATTCTCTTAATATTAAAATTCTAATTAAATCATTCAAGAATGGATTTCTGCGTGGCTTTCTTGGTGGTCTATTTGACATTTGCCTATCTTCTGAGCTTTCTCTGTTAGTAGTTTCAGCTGTAAGGCTAACACTAATTTTTGTATTTGAAACTGCTTTATCATAAATATCACTAACCATTCTTTCTATGGTATCTTCTGTGATTGGCATTGTAACATTTCTACAAGATGCAACAACCATTGGATATATAACTCTATATGAATCTGGGTATAGATTTTCTAGATTGCAGGACTGATTTTGCCACATAGAATTTGCCATGTTTGTATATGGATTTTGGCACATACCAGTACATCCCATGTTAGCGCAACCGCCATAAGGCATACCCATAGATGGATTCATGCCAGAAAATCCTAATGTATTTCTCATATAATCATCGTAATTTTGATAATTCACAAAATTCACCTCCATGCTAATAGTATATGCTGGGATATCGATTCCTGTACTTAATTATTTGAAACTTATCAGAGAGATGTAATGAAATGTAAAAAAATGTATAAAATATAATCAGATTTCACTTGCATAATGAAAATATATGTGCTAAAATAATATTACCTAATAGGTAATTAATTCAAAAGAAGGTGAAATATTGCAATTAAAGTATCAAGATGATAAAGTACAAAGAATACTTTGTGACCCAAGAATATTACAAAAGAAGGTTGGACTTGAAATAGGTAGAAAAATAAAGCTAAGACTAAACCAATTAGAGGCAACAGAAAATTTTAATCAATATTTGACAAAAGTTGGATTAGGCAAGCCACATCCACTGGAAGGAAATTTGGATAAGTGTTATGCAATATCAATAACAGCAAATTATAGAATAGTAGTTGAACCACTTGATACAGAATTAGATATAGAAAGTTTAAAAAGTTGTAAAATATTAAATATAAAAGGAGTGTTAGATTATCATGGCGGAAAAAATGAATGGATTATCCCTTGATTTTATTATTCATCCTGGAGAAACTCTAAAAGAGGTTCTTGAAGAAAAACAAATGAGCCAAGAAGAACTTGCTATTAGAACAGGTTTTTCTCCAAAACAGGTTAGTGAAGTTGTAAATGGTAAAAAAGGAATATCACCATCATTTGCAAGAAGCCTAGAGTATGTCTTTGGAATTCCAACAAGTTTTTGGATAAATCTTCAAGGAATATATGATAAAGAAATGCTTGAGTATAAAGAACAAGAAGAGATAGATGAAAATGAAGTTGAAATAGTAAAAAAATTAAAAAAAGTTATAGAATATGCTGAAGAACAAAATGTGATGAATAAAACAAAAGATGTATTTGCACGAATAATAGAGCTAAGAAATATATGCAATGTAAAGAATTTGACATATATTAATAACTTGGTTACTAGTCAAGTTGCTTTTAGAAAATCGCAAACTCTAGAAACGAATGTTTATGTGTTATATGTATGGCTTAGAATATGTGACATAATAGCAGAGAAAAATACAATAAATGAAGAATATGATGAACAAAAACTAATGAATAATATAGAGAAAATTAAGGACTGTATGTTTTTAGAAATAAATGAAGCAATAAAAAAATTAAAAGAATTATTTGCAGAATGTGGAGTTGTATTTCAAGTTGTGAAAAACTTTGCTGGAGCTCCAGTACAAGGGTTTATAAGAAAAAATGATAACAAAATAATACTTTCAATGACAATTAGAAGAGCATTTGCTGATGAATTCTGGTTTACATTATTTCATGAGATTGGGCATTTATTAAACGGGGATATTGCGGGAAATCAGTTTATAGATTATGCCGACTCAAAGTCGAACATGGAAGAAAAAGCTGATGAGTTTGCAAGTAATGCATTAATAAATGAAGAAGAATATAGAAAATTTGTGGAAAGTGGAAATTTGACAGAAGGGAAGATAAGGAAATTTTCTAAGGAACAGAATGTAAAACCTTTTATTGTTGTTGGAAGAATTCAAAGAGAGCAAAAAGATTATAAGCTTTTTTACAATTTGAAAACAAGATATAAATGGGAATAGAAAAAAGAGGTAAATATGTTAAAGTTAGAGAATATTAATAAAGATTATATATCTGGTGATACAACGGTTCATGCGTTAAAAAACATAAATATTGAATTTAGAGAGAGCGAGTTTGTATCTATTTTAGGGCAAAGTGGTGGAGGTAAGACTACACTTTTAAATATAATTGGAGGTCTAGACAGATATACTAGTGGAGACTTGATTATTAATAATAAGTCTACCAAAAATTTCAAGGATAGGGATTGGGATGCTTACAGAAATTATTCTGTTGGTTTTGTTTTTCAAAATTACAATTTAATTCCTCATCAAACAGTGCTTGCAAACGTGGAACTAGCACTTACTCTATCTGGAGTAAGCAAGAAAGAGCGCAAGCAAAAGGCTATTAAAGCATTAGAAGATGTGGGGTTGAAGGAGCAGATACATAAAAAGCCAAACCAATTGTCAGGAGGGCAAATGCAAAGAGTTGCTATTGCTAGAGCATTGGTAAATAATCCAGATATAATTTTGGCTGATGAACCAACTGGTGCTTTGGATACTCAGACTTCTGTACAGGTAATGGAAATTTTGAAAGAGATATCGAAAGATAAGCTTGTAATAATGGTTACACATAATCCGGAACTTGCCGAGAAATACTCTACAAGAATTGTTAGAATACTTGATGGAACTATTATGAACGATTCTAATCCATATACGAGTGAAAAGAAAGAGCCTGAAAAATCAAAGGAAAAACGCAGAACTTCTATGAAGTTTTTCACTGCCTTAAATTTAAGTTTGAACAATTTGATGACTAAAAAAGGCAGAACTATTTTAACTTCGTTTGCTGGAAGTATTGGAATAATAGGGATTGCATTGATTTTAGCTTTGTCTAATGGAATTCAAAATTACATCGATAAGGTAGAAGAGGATACTCTATCATCATACCCAATAACAATTGAGGAGTCTACAATAGACACATCTGCAATGATAGAAAAAATGATGGACGAAAACAATGATGAAAAGGATAGACCAAAAGACAAGATATATTCAAAAAATATTATGTCTGAGATGATTTCGACTCTATCTAATAAAATGGAAAATAATAATTTGACAGAGTTGAAACATTACTTGGAGCAAGAAGATAACGAAATTGTTAAAAACAGCAATGCTATACAGTATGGATACAATTTAAATCTAAATTTATATAAAGAAGATACCTCTAATGGTGTTGTGCAAGTAAACCCAAGTACTGTAATGGACAGTATGGGAATGGGAAGCATGAGAGAGGCACAAGAGAATTCTCCAATGGCAATGGTATCTAGCTCATTTAGCACTATGAACAATGATGCTTGGACAGAAATGCTAGACAATGAAGAATTGCTTCATTCTCAATATGATTTAATTGCAGGAAGTTGGCCAAAGAGCTATAATGAAGTTGTTTTAATAGTAAATGAAGACAATGAATTAAACGATTATGTGTTATATACTTTAGGATTAAAAGACCAAAAAGAATTATCAAAACAGTGGGAAAAGGCTAAAAAAGGAGAAAGTGTAGACAAAGAAGAAGAGACTACATATTCATATGATGAATTATTAAAATTATCATTTAAATTAATATTAAACTCTGATTATTATGAAAAACAAGGAAATTTGTGGATAGACCAGAGTGAAGATAATGACTTTATGAAAGAAAAAATAGCAAATGCCGAGAATATAAATGTTGTTGGAATTATTAAACAAAACGAGCAAAGCACTGCAACAGCTATGAATGGCGGAATAGGATATTTAAAAGACTTAAAAGAATATGTTATAAATAAGACAAACGAAGCGGACATTGTTAAAGAGCAGAAAGAAAATTCAGATATCAATGTATTTACAGGACTAGAGTTTCCAAAATCAGGAGAAAAGTCAGAATTCAATTTCAATAATCTAAGCAACGAGCAAAAAATGGCAATAAGCCAAATGTCAACAGAAGAAATCGCAAAAGTAATGGATACATACACAAAAAATCAGAATGCAAGTTATGAAAACAATCTAAAAACATTAGGCGCAATCGATTTAGATAAGCCATCATCAATATCGATATATCCAAAGACATTTGAAAGCAAAGAGTTAATAGCAAAAGCGATAGAAGACTACAACAAAAAACAAAGAGACGACGGAAAAGAAGAAAATACAATAACCTACACAGACTTAGTTGGAGCAATGATGAGCTCAATAACAAACATAATAGACGCCGTAAGCTATGCATTAATTGCATTCGTAAGCATATCACTTGTGGTATCATCAATAATGATAGGAATAATCACATACATTTCAGTATTAGAAAGAACAAAAGAAATAGGAATACTAAGAGCAATAGGAGCATCGAAAAAAGATATTTCGAGAGTATTCAATGCAGAAACATTCATAATAGGTTTAATATCTGGAATGATAGGTGTTGGAATAACCTTACTCTTAACATTGCCAATAAACAGAATAATATATGCACTATCTGGAGTAGCAGTACATGCAACAGTTTCAGTAACACAAGCAACCGTACTAGTATTAATAAGCTTAGGCTTAACAATACTTGCCGGACTAATACCAGCAAAAATGGCAAGCAAAAAAGACCCAGTAGAAGCATTAAGGAGTGAGTAAAATGAATATAGAAAATGAAGATTTAAAAGAAAAATTTTATTCAGAAAGTAATATGAAAGCAATAAAAGAATCAATAAAACAATTAGAAGAGGAGAAAGTCGTAAAAAAGTCGCTTAAAGAATTAGAGAAGATGGCGGATGAATAATATAATGACTAGTAAAGGCATCACAATTATGTGATGTCTTTGACATTGTTAGAACGTAACTAGAATTACATAAAATACGGTCAAACTATTGACTGTACTGCGATAATGTAGTATAATCCTATTAGTTTGGTAGGAAAACCAAATATTATTTTTGTAAATGGAAAAGATATATAGTAGATTGCTAAAAAAATGGCAAAACTACTAGAAAATAAAAGACCAATTAGTAGAAAGGACTTATAATGGAAAATTTATTAGATATACAAGATTTGCATGCTGTAGCAGGAGAGAAGGAAATCCTAAAAGGATTGAACTTGAAGATTAATAAAGGAGAAACTCATGTAATAATGGGACCAAATGGAGCCGGAAAATCTACAACTGCAAATGTTATTTTGAATAATCCAGAATATAAAAAAGTAAGTGGAAAAGTTGTGTTTGAAGGAGAAGATATTAGCGATTTATCAACAGATAAAATTGCAAAAAAAGGCGTATTCATGTCTTTTCAATCGCCTGTTGAAATACCAGGAATATCTACTACAAATTTCTTGAAATATGCTAAAAATAAAATAACAGACAAGCCAGTGAAAATTTTTGAGTTAAGAGATCAAATTCAGAAATATATGGAAGAATTAAATATGAATCCAAAGTTAATTGAAAGGAATTTGAATGTTGGGTTCTCTGGTGGAGAAAAAAAGAAAAACGAAATTTTGCAAATGCTTGTATTAGAACCAAAACTTGTAATATTAGATGAAACAGATTCTGGACTTGATGTTGATGCTGTTAGAACAGTTTCTAAAGGAATAGAAATGTACAAGAATGAAGAGAATGCAGTTTTAATAATTACACACAATACTAGAATATTAGAAAATTTGAAAGTTGACTATGTTCATATATTAGTTGATGGTAAGATTGTAAAAACTGGAGATGCAAGCCTAGCACAAGAGATTGAAGAAAAAGGATATTCACAATATAAATAAAAGAATATCCGGGCTCTAAAGTAAGAGCTCGGATATGGAGGTTTACTGTTTAGTCTCAGTCTTAGCCTCATCGTGAATTGTGTTGGCTTCATCGCAGATGCCTTTTATTACCCATATGGGTAATAATAACAGACATAATGGTGCTAACGAAAAAAGCAACATAG
>CAKOZB010000073.1 GCA_934131055.1 uncultured Clostridia bacterium
ATACGAAAGATTTAAAAGAAGAAGGTAATATTTTATATATACCAATATATATGACCGATTTGTTATAATTTAGAAGCTTTTTACACAAAATACTATAAAACCGCTTGAATAGCGGTTTTATTTTTGCAAAAATCTGTATTGTACACTATACAAAAATGATTAAATACTGAATTTTGTTCACTAGACTATACAAAAATAATAAAACAGCGGAAGTTAGCATTAATTTTTAATAGTTTGCTCTTTTATAAATTAATATTACAGTAGAATTTTGTCGAACGAATTTTCTTGATTTTTCCGCTAAAAGATAATATAATTTTACTAAATTTTAAAATAGATTATTTCAAAAAGATTTTGTTGTTAAATTTTATTCAAAAATTCACTATAGTGAATAGCTTTAATTCTTAAATAATACCAATAAGTATATTTATAAAAAATATTGACCTATAAGTTAAATAATTGTATAATTAGGAGGAAGATTGATGGAAGAAGAGAAAATGTTGGTTCCATCTGGATTAAAAACAGTAGATGGAAAAGATATTATGTGCTATACCGGAGCATTTTACCTAAAAAACGAAGAAAAAATCAAACGAATAATAAAAAAATGCGAAGAAATTTTAGATGCAGAAAGTGAAGATATTAAAAAAATACAGAAAAATATTACTATAAAAGAAGATAGTGAAAAGTATAATTTGGATATACATATAAATAAAAAACATGACAAATTATTTAAAGAGCTACTGTCTGATAAAAAGGAAGCTGTTAAATTTATAAATCATTATTTACACTTAAATTTATTAGATGATGAGATAGAAAAATATGAGAAAGAGTTTAGAACAGAAGAATTTAGAAATATAGAAGCAGATGTTGTGTATAAGGTAAAGAACAAAAATGTTTTTATATTAATAGAACATCAATCAAGTTTAGATTTAAAGATGGCATATAGGATATTGCGTTATAAAAATGCTATAATAGAGTCTGCAATAAATAAGAGAAGATTAAAAGAAAAAAACTATAAAATTCCAAAAGTAATACCGATAGTGTTATATACTGGAAAAAGAAAATGGCAAAAATTATCAATAGAAGATATTGAAGAGAAAATAGAAGGATATGAAGAAATTAAACTAGGATACGATTTAGTGGATACTAATGAGTTTACTAAACAGCAATTGTTAGAAGATAATTTGATAACATCTAAAGCTATGTTAATTGAAAAGTCACAAAATAAAGAAGAGCTATACCAAAACATTGAGGATATAATAAGTTGTAAAAATAAAATGGAAGATTTTGAATATGAACAATTAGAAAAAATAGTAAAATATGAATTGATGGGAACTGAAGATAAAGAAATAATAAGTAGATTTATAGAAAAGATAAAAAATAGAGAGGAGAGCGAAAATATTATGATGAATGCAGCGAGAATAATAAACAAGGAGATAAGAAAACAAAGAAGAGAGGGAAGAGAAGAGGGAAGAGAAGAAGGTAAGAAGGAGGGAATTGCAGAAGGCATGATTTTTGTTGCTAAAAAACTAAAAGGAAAAATGCATATAAAAGATATAAGTCAAATAACTGGATTAAGTGAAAAAGAGATTGAAAAGTTATAAGAAAATAGATTATTGTGAAATAGAGATTGTAATTACAATAATATAAAATAAAAATAGAGACAATTAGTAATTCGTCTCTATTTTAATAGTTTTTATCTATATGAATTATTATTTCTTTCAAAATATTTTTGCCTTGTTTGGATAGCTGATTTGTTAGATTTAACAAAGATGAATCTAAGGTTTCTTCTTTAAAGTCTAAAAGCTCAGCAAATAGTGTATTAGGTGAAACTTGCAAAAAGTTGCAAATGTTAAGAAGTGTTGTAATGCTTCCAATATTTCTGCCATTTTCAATGCTTCTAAGCAAATCTGTTGAAACATTTATTTGTTCTGCTACATAGTCCTGGGTGTAGCCTTTTTCTTTTCTTACTTTTTTTATATTTTTTCCAAGAACTTTTAATATGTCTTCATTATTAACTAACAAAAAAATCACCTACCTTTTAATATGATACCATGATGAAATAAAATAAAAAAGTGAACTAAAATACATAAAATTTTGCATAAGCGTATTAAAACATTAATTAAAATATCACAAAAATAAAATTTTATTCAAAAAACTATTGCTTTTTTTGTTTTCTTAATTTAAAATCAAATATGTAGTTAAAATACCAAAAAAAGACATAATAAGTACTAAAACTACAAAAATAATAAAAGGAAGGAAGAAAGAAAATGAAAAAGTCACAAGAGACAAAGTTCAAAACACAAAAGCGGAATAACATTAGTGGCACTTGTTGTTACAATAGTTGTTTTGCTAATACTTGCAGCAGTAAGTATTAATTTAGTATTAGGCGACAATGGCATTGTGAAAAAAGCACAAGAAGCTAGTTCTAATACAAAACTAGCTGGGGTAAAAGATAACCTAGGAATGATAATATTAGAGTACTCAACGTCATTTGAATATAGTAGTTTAGAAGATTTTTTGAAATCTAAAATACCAAATGAAATAGATTCAGTAACTAATATTGGAGACGGCAAATTAGAAGTAGAAAAGGATGGTTATGTTGCAACTGTAAATGCAGATGGAACAATAGCTGAATTTGGAAAAACTGGACCAAGACCAGCAGTAAGTGATATAAAGGTTGTTTTAAATAGCAATGGAAGTGGAGAAAACCAACCAGCAGGAAAAACAGATGAAGGAACACCACTATATATTACATTTACACATTCAATAGAAGGAGGAACAACAACAGTAAGTCCTTCAATACCATTTAAAGTAACAGCAAATGGAACATATAATTTTACAGTAACAGGAACAGTAAATGGAGAAACAAGTACAAAAGCTGTAAGTGTAACAGTAAACCAATATTCTTCAAAATATAAAATCGGAGATTACGTAAATTATACGTATGATACAGCAAGTAATTATGTATTAACATCAGCAACATGTGGGTCAAGTAGTAACCCAACAGATGGAATACCACAAACAAGCGGATTAAAGTGGAGAATATTAAATATAGATGAAGCAAACGGAACAGTAGACTTAATAAGTGAAAATCCAACAGGAACAAGTGTATATTTTGGTAATATATTAGGATATAACAATGGACCATATTTAATGAATGAAATTTGTAAAGCGCAATATAGTAATAAGAGTCTAGGAGTAAATGCACGTAGTATAAATCTATTAGACATGGAAAAGCACTTAACAGCGGCAGGAATAGCAGCAAGAAATGGATATACGAACGGAGTACAACAATATGGAACAACAAAAACATATACAAGTAACACAAAATATCCAAGCTTATATGCAGGACAAAAGGGAGCAGGAGTGGATGTAACAGAGGAAAACGCAAGTTCAATATTGCAAGACCACACAAAAGGAAATGATCCATATGGTGAGAGCAAGCCAATAGCAGAAACAGAGCCAACAAATGATAGTACATATGGAACAGGAAATCCATTAACAGTAACACAAACATATTACAATATACCAATAAGTACAGCAAATTATGGAGATGCAGCAAGTGTATTAAGCAATTCAAACTACTATTGGGTGGCTGCGCGCTGTGTCGGTACTGGCTCAGACGTTGCTGACTTCGGTTTGCGCCTTGCTGGCGCTAATACTGACGGTAATAACGTGTTCTACTCGAACGGCGACACTGGCAGCTATTACTATCGTCTTCGCCCCGTAGTTTCTCTATCATCTAGTATCTTGAGCGATGCAAAAGATGCAAGTGGAGCATGGAATTTGAAATAGAAGAAACTAGAATGAAAAAACAATGAGCTAGGGAGGCCTCTGGTCTCCCAGCTCTGCATAAGGAGTGTTTATCATAAGCATAATAACTATAATAAAAGAAGTAAAGAAGGTACATCCAGAAGATATAACCATGGTAAAGGTAGGAAACTTTTACAGGGTATATGGAAAAGATGCATACATTATAGCGTATTTATTCAAATACAAAATCTCGGAGGAAAATGATATCATGGTATCAGGTTTTCCCACGAGTTCAATAAAAAAAATAGAAGCCAGACTTGAGAATAAAAAAATAAATTACATAGTTTTAGACAGAAAAGATAATTATGCTGTAAATGAAAGAACAGATTTTAAAAATTTAAATACATATCAAAAACACTTCAATCTGTCTAAAACGTATGTAAGCAATGTAAGAAGAATAGAAAACATAAACGAGTATTTGCTAAGCTTGGCAAGCAAAGAAGAACTAAAAATTTTATTAAAGGATATAGAAGAGTGCATAGATGCAACAAGAAAAGTTTAAAGTAATTGGATTTATTAGGGATCTAATAAATAATGTAGATAAAAATTTAGAAAATTTTCCCAAAAAGGATATCGAAATAAAAAATAGAATAAGAAATGCAAGCTATGATTTATTGGAGCTTGCTTATGAAGCAAATACAACAGAAGAAATTACAGCTAAAATTTCAATTATAAATAAATGTATAGCAAAGGCAAAAGTTATAGATTTTCTTGTAAACTTAAGTTACGAAAAGCAAATTATAAATAACAAACGTTATATTAAATTTGGAGAGTCGATAGACGAAATAGTAAAATATTTAGTTGGATGGAAAAAATCTATAAAAAATAATAAGGAATAATAAAAACTGTAATAAACTTGGGCATGGTTGTCGGTTTGCGGACAGTTTTTTCTAGTGTTGTGTTTGGGTGGCTGCGCGCTATGTCAATACTAACTCAGACAATGCTAACTTCGGTTTGCGCAATGCTAACACTAATACTAACGGTAATAACATGTTCAACTCGAACGGCAACACTAACAACAATAACAATCGTCTTCGCCCCGTAGATTCTATACACTGTGGTTATGCAATTATAAATTGCATAAGAGATAATATAGAAACAAACCGTTGTCCGGTAGCTTGTAAAAGCTATAAATGTAAAAATAGATAAATATTTTGTTAGTAGGGAAAAATCATCGAAAAGAAATTTATTTTAGCACTATTTTTAGAGCAGTAATTTTAGTTACTGCTCTTTTTTATGGATCAAAATTTTATGATAGAAAAGACAAAATGCAATTTTTAAAAATAAGGTCAAGCTCGTTTTTTGAGGAAGCCGGAGGATTCCGATTAAGAGCACCGTACCGCAATTTGTAAAAAATTGCATTTTGCTTTTTAATTATAATTTTAATTTATTATTACACAAATTTTTATAACAAATTCTAGATGCCACCACGCTATTCAACGTAAGTTTACCAATACTATACAAGTACATTCGCTTTTTTAGTCTTCGTTTCACTGTTCTATATTTTGCGTAATTTCCATATTTGTTTCTACCAATAAAAATAAAATTATCTGTACTTTTAAAAATTCTGGTTTTTTTATTTAACCTTAAGTCCTCTTTTTCCAAAAAAATTGTAAGCTGTTCTAGACAATATTTTAAGTATTCTTTAGACTCATGAAACAATAAAAAATCATCTTGATAACGAATTACTCCTTTTATGTGTAGTTCATTTTTTATGAAATGATCCATGTCGTTTAAATAAAACACGGCAAGAACCTGGCTTGTCATGTTTCCGAATACTTAAACCTTCGGAATCACTATCTATAACTTTAAAAACTACATCAAGAGCCTTTTTATCTTTGATTTTTCGTTCCAATTTTCTTTTTAAAATATCATGATTAATACTCGCAAAAAATTTGCTTATATCGCATTTTAAAATGTAATAAGTACCATATTTCTGCTTAAAGTAGTTTCGATAATGAGTATAAAGTTCTAAGCCTCTTTTCATTCCCATGTCTTTTCTACTTGCAACATTAAAGTTTAATAAACAAGGCATTAAGGCAGGGTAGAGTATATGCCTAGAAATTAAATGGTTTATAACTTTGTCTTGCATATTTTGGCTTACAATTCTTCTTTCTTTTGGCTCATAAATTGTAAAAATATTGTATGGCCCAACTACGTATTCCTCATTTTTTAAAATGTTATAAATACGAGATATATATACACATTTATATTCTCTAAAAAATTCTACTTTTCTTTTATTTTTAGTATTTCTGCAAACTTCATTATAAGCATCAACAATATTGTTAAAATCATAGGTTGCTTCATACAAGTGGCCTTTTCTTTTCATCAGAGACCTCCTGCATAACTTGTTTAAAATCATGTTGCAAATTAAAAAGAGTATCAAAAGCCTGACTTATTGATAGCATGTCTATGTTTAAATCTAAAAAATTATTTAAGGTTTTTTCAAATAATTGATTATTTACAAAGAAATTTAAATCAACAGAATTTGAAATTGTTTTGAAATCTTCATCACAAACAATATGAACTGAGTAACCAGCAATTTTAAATTTTTCTATATATTTATCTAATGAATTGGTTGGAAAACCACACTTTACGACAGAATTGTTTAAATTGCTTAATTTAAAACCAAATTGTTGAGACATAGCTCGTGCGTCATCATCTAAAAAAATATAGAAAATTCCGCTTTTAAACAAATAAAACTTATCCGAATCTTGAGATTTTAGCGAGATATAGTTATTAAATAATTTACTCATAAACATTTTTTCCTTTCTTGCTTCTATTAATATTTTATATAATAAAAAAATTTAACATTTTTTAGAAAAATTACTGGAGATATTTTACAAATTCATCAAATAATTGTATATTAGATGTAGGTAAAAATTAACCACTAAAAATGGTTATTTTAAGAACCTAATTTAGGACTTACAATATATGGTAAGAAAATATATAATTTTAACAAAGGAGAAAGAAAAATGTCATGTTTTAGCAGATTTTGTAAAAAAGGAACTACAGTAAACAAAAAATTGAGTATTGATGAGAATCTTTATCAAGATTTAACAGAGCTCTCTAACAGTACGTATGATGCGTCAATCAGTAAGCTAGTAAATGCGGCAATAGAGGATTTAATTACTACTAAAAATGTAGCTCTGTATAAAAAAGAAAACACAAATCAAGTATCTAGGTCTTTTTTAATAAGGGAAGACTTCTTAAATGGACTTTATGAATTAAAAGAAAATTATTCTGTTTCTATAAATTCGCTTGTAAATATTGCAATAAGAAATGCAGTAACAGAGGAAAAAATGGAGATGAATAATGGAAAAGAGTGTAAATAATTATATAAATATATTCTATAAAACTTATTGAAAAAAATCTTGCTTTTTTTATTTATGTAG
>CAKOZB010000074.1 GCA_934131055.1 uncultured Clostridia bacterium
TACGATGTATACCAAGCATATAAGGGATATGAAGCATTCTTTAGAAGCTAAGCGTTGAAAAATAATTACAATTTTGGCTACGTCAAATATTATTTAAAACTAAAATTATAAAAAGAACTATTTAGAGTTTCTTACTCAAATAGTTCTTTTAAAATTTAAATATTTATTTCTAATATTAAATTATCATAATCGTATTTAATTTTAGCATTAAAAATTTCCTCTAAATAACTCATTCTGCAAATATATGGAATATCATTCTTTTTTAGTGTACTATCTGTATAATGAAATTTATATTTTTTTCCGTTATATATCATGTATTTCTCAGAATGATCTGTTATAACTTCTATATTGTCTACGTAATCCAGTATGTTCAAAATATTAGCTTCATATTCCGAAATATTGGTATTATAAGTTGCATATCCAACAGAAATTGAGGTATGAGAGACTATCTTGCCATTAACTTTTAGCTCCAAGTTTTCAGGCTTATAAACATCGCGTAATTCTGGTTCTATATCTCTGAAATGCTTAGCATATCTATATTGAGCCTCTGAAATGAACTCATCAAGATTAGAATGGGCAATGTAACTTAAATCATAAGTCCAATCATCTTTATGAATATGACCAGCAAAATTGGAACTGTGATAATGTGGCAATTTTTTAGAAAGTTTTTTATCAATATATTTGTTTAAATTATAAATTTTTTCACAAGCGCCAGGTAAATCGGAATAATTATTTATATCAATATTATAAGAATATCTAAAAAAATTAGTGTCAAAGAGTAGAAAGTTTGTATCAAAACAATAAATTTCAGGAATATTTTTAACATATTCGGTAACATAATCTTTTATTAAATATTGTTCATAATCGATAGTAGCAGTACTTCCAGTTTTATATGCATAAAAAACAATATTAGAATCATCTGCTGGTGACATCTTATATAGACCGTTTCCTTTATCATCTATAATATTAACCTCTTCAACAACATTAAAATCTTTTTTGTATTGATTTTTTAAAATCTTGGAAATTTCAAATGTTGTAGTTAAATTCATAAGATTATAAAACTCATGTAAAAATAAAACAACAAAAACAATTATTCCAAGTAACAACAGGGCTATTGGAATAGATATAGAAATACCAGCAATAGTAATTCGTTTGCTAAACTTTTTGGCATTTTTTTCATTAAATTCTGAGAAATTCATAATACATCCCTTTATAAAAATATTAACTAATATATAACATAAAAAGAGTAAAATAACAATAAAATAGATGAAAAAATTCATTACGAAAAAGTTCCATAGACGGAAAAAATTCGTAATGAATGAATTTTTAAATTTAGTAAAACATTCCTTGTACTAAATTTTGTTCTTCTAATAATTTATCTATATTATTTGTAACCCATTTTTTATGCATGCACCATTCAGGAGCAACAAGCAAATCCTTTGGTGGATCAGCTGAAATTCTATGAACAATAACTTTAGGATTAATATGAGTAATAATGTAAACTAAATTTTCCATGTATTCATCATAAGTAATTGGAGTGTATTCTCCATTTTCATACATATTATTAAGTTTAGTATTTTTTACTACATAAGTAGAATGAATTTTTATTCCAGAAATATTGTGAGTATTTATAAATTTTATAGTCTCTATTATGTCTTTAAAAACCCTAAAATCATATGTTTTACCATCAATATTTTCTTGAACAGATACCATCATGTTTTCGGTAGGCAAACCTACCATTATGTGACATATAACTGAAATATTGTATTTATTTAAAATGCTTACGGCTTCGGTAAATTTAGACGAAACATAGCCTCTATTAATTAATGAACCAGTACTGTCATTAGAGGTTTGAAGCCCAAGTTCCACAAATACTTTATATTTAGGTATATATGAACTTATTAGCTTTGCAACATTTTCATCTATACAATCTGGCCTAGTTGCAATATCTAAGCCAACAATCCTGTCATCAATTAATGCAGAATTGTATTTTGCTTCTAAATTCTGAATTGTGTCGTAGGTATTAGTAAAATTTTGAAAATATGCAATAAATTTATTCGCACGCTTAGCTCGATAACTTTCAAAATATTGTGTAACTTGGCTAGAAATATCAGGTGCAGATTTAATAAGCTCACCACTGCCTTTACTACTACAAAAAATACAGCCACCGTGTGCCACATTTGCCATCTCTGTTAGGGCATGTAAAATTTCCATCAATACAAATTTTCAAAGTACGCTCTCCAAAAACTTGCTTAAAATAGGTATTCAAATGATTATATCGTTCCATAAACATCTCCAATAAAATAATTAACTAATTTATACCACAAAATGGGAGATTTTACAATAAATGAGATATTTAAGATGTTTAGAAAATATCATTGACTATTTTGTTGAAATTTGTAAATCGAAAGATAATAAAAATTACATATATAAATTGAAAATTGTATAGAACATGATTTAAGGAGTTACGAGATAAGTATGGATATTAAAAAAACTATTTAGAATAATTATAGTTCCAAATAGTTCTTAGTTCATAAGTTAGAATATTTTAATTTTTTATATTATGAATAGTCATATTTTTAGGACCAAAATATACATCTCTATTTCCATCCAGAGTATTAAGTTTGATTATTGTGTAGTTTTCATAATGATATTCGATACTACCTCCATCATCATAAGATGGCGAATTAGGAAAATCTTCACTGGCTTTTTTTAGGATTTCTTCAATTGATATTTTGTTCTTTAATAATGCTTCTTTTAAAGAATAATTATTTCTGTCAATTTTAATGTTTACAATACCATCATAGGCATATATGTTATAATCATATTTATTAGTTTTCGATTTATCTAATATAGAATAGATTTTATCAGGAGTTTGTTCATTTTCAAAAAGTATTTTGAAATCTGGTTCTGAAATACTCTCATATTTTGTAGCTTTAATTTGTGCTGGATATGTTTCCATTACTGTTCCATCATAAAATATTCTTATTCTTTCACCTACTTCATATTTTACATTAGTATCAAGTTTTAATTTTCCAACCATTATTAAATCTGAAGATTGTCTAATTTTTTCGCCTTCATCAGGCTCAACAAAGAATAAATTTGCCTCTACTTGAGTTATCGTTCCACAAAATGAACATTCAGTGTTATCAACATTATCTTCAATAATATCATTATATTGTTTTACTGGTGGTGCATACTTTTTACCCCAAGTACTAAAGAAAACCTCATCACCGTTTTTCATTCTGGTATAATCAATTAAATACATAGCGACAATGCAAACTAACAGTACAATTATAAGAGCAATAATTATTTTAAAAATATTTTTTTTCATATATTTCACCATTTTCACCTTTCTAATATTTAGACGAATCTAGAGTGTGTTTTGTTGGTATTATATATCATAAATCAAAAAGTTTAAAGATTGAAGTAATTGCTTTTTTATGGTAAAATAAAAAAAGGGGAGGATAGACTATGTTAAATACAAATCAAAAAATAGAACACTTAAGAAAATTGGGTTTTAATGGAGATTTTGAACAAATAGAGAGAATGTACAATGGTGAAAAATTTGATGTACACGATGAAGAATATCGTAGACTATTAAAATTATCAAAAGAATATTGCATGAGATTTACACAGTTATCAGAATTGATAAGTAGAGCAAAATCAGCAGAAGAGATAGAAAAATACAATAAAGAAAAAAGTGAAATTCTAGACAATTTATTTCCAGGACATGGAGCAATTTACGGATGTGGAGATGGATTGTTTGCTATTATTGGAACAGTAGATTTGGAAGGTTTCAATTACATAAATGCAAGAGTGCATTTTAATGCATCAGCACTTACACATTTGGACGAGTATGTTTTTGTTGCTTCTAATGTTGAATTTGGAGATAACAATATTTGCACACAAGATGGACAAACACAATTAAGCAGAATAAATGTAGGAAGAGATACTTGGATTGGTGCTAATGTTAATTTTGACAATTATACAGAGGTTGGCGAAAAAAGCGTTATTGGAATGGGAAGTCATATTACATCAAATTCACGATTAAAACCATCAATGATTTCATTTGGAAATCCTTGTAGAGAATATAAGTTTATAACTGAAGATTATGAAACAAAAGTGAAAAAGCCGGGAGCCGAAGGAATAAGAAGCAATGCAGAAGTAGAACATATATTGGAGCACATGAAAAATCTAGGAATAAAAGGTGATTTCACACAATATATTAGGGCTCTGACATATGAAAAGTATAATACATTAGAGCCAACTATATCTAAAATTTATGAATTATCACATAAATTATGTTCTGAGTACAATAGTCAAGGCGTATCTATAAGACGTAGAAAAGAAATATTGGATGCTTTATTTCCGTTACAAGGTAGCAATCTGGTTATGGGTGATGATATTTTTGTTGACTGTATTGGAACAGTAAAAATAGGAAATGATGTTAGTGTGGGAGATCATACTACACTAGCTGGAAATATTACTATTGGTGATAGAGCAAAGTTGGGGAGAAGAGTGGTACTTCAAACAACTGGTCACGAAGTAAATTATAAAGGGAGAAGAATAACTGCTGATTCAAAAGGAAATGTATGCGAAATTTCTACACCAGGCTTCATAATAGTAAGACCAGAAATAATTTTAGCAGATGGTACGAAAGTAATACCAGACCAAACAGTAAAAAGAAATACGAAAAAAGATGAGATTGTAACAAACTCGAGAGATGATTAAGAAATAGAAAAAAACACACTTGGAATTCACTTGAATTTCTAAGTGTGTTTTTTTTTGATGAGTCATTCAGGAAGCCTGCCATTGTACACAAACTCACAAGAGGCATTGTTGTAATAACCCTTGCTCGTAATTTGCGTTAATTTCCAATTATATTTTTTTATAATTGGAACAAAAGACAAGACTTTGTAATCTGTAATTATGATAAGCGGTTTGCTAGTGCCAAGATATTCAAAAATATATTCCAACATCTTGGTGGCAACATGCTGACCTCGGTATTCTTTAACAACAAAAAAAGTACAAATTTCCTTTTCTGTGTTAATTTTTTTCAGAGAAGCTATACCAGCAATGTTATCATCAATTATACAAACAACAATTTCGCCAGTACCATTAAAAACTCTTGGCAAATTTTTGGACCAATACCACTCAAAATACTTTGGGTAGTCTTGGCAAAGACAATCTGTTGCAGAATAAGCATCTTGTGCAAATTTACAAAAAAGTTGGTGATTGTCTATTAAAGAACTTAATGTGTAAATTTTCATATTGTTTACCTCGTACTGGTGGAGCGTAATATCTCCGGTTGATTTTCTAGTTATAGTTTCTGATATAAACCATCCTTTCATAACATATTGAATATTATAAACGCAACATAAAGTACATTATTGTATATTTGAATTATAATATAGATAGCCCAAAATGTAAAGAATTATAAGGCTCTAACATTGCAAAAAGAAAATTTTCAGATTTATTCTTTAAATATTATTATATTTTTGAAGCATAATTTAAATTATTACCTACATTAATACTTGAACTATATTTATAAATTATTGCTCCTCCTTTTACATATTATATTCCTAACTTTTCATAAATTCCTATATATTCACTTGGTACATTGTCTTCGCTATCTTTTATAGTATAACCTGTAAGATCTGGCAAAGTCACATCTTCATTTGTCACAACATTAGACTTTATAGAATATACTTTTTCGTTATATGACTTATTATAAATTTCGTCAACAGTTCTTACTAATGTGATTTGTTCTTTATCAATCCATATTTCTCTATATGATGATTTATCACCGAGTCTCAAAACATAGCACTTTCTTCCATTATACTTGTCTGTTCTAAGGTTATATCCTGCTTGAACCCATATATTAGGCAATGTTCCATAATCTTCGCTAAAAGGTTGTAATGCTATCATCATAAAATCCAAAAATCCATCTTTTTTTTGTAAAATATAATTTGCTTTTACTTTATAGCATACCTTTTGAGTCTCTATGATTTTGACCTTTTCCTTAGAATTAATATTTCCATATTCAAAACTATCTGCATTTTGTATATTAACACCTGGAGTTTCAGAGTGCATTTCCTTTTTATATTGATTATCCTTATAAAAATACTTTGAGTTATGGAACGATTCTGTGTTTCTTTCAAAATCAATATTATGTTCAGTTATTTGCAATAAATAATTGTTTACATTCTTATATTCATTAACATTGCTTATAGCCTTACTTGTAATATTTTTATTTAAATTAAATCTAATTACAAAAAATAATGGCAAAGTAATTATTATAAAAACTAAAATAATCAATACTACTTTTAAAATTAACATATGCCTACTATATTTTTTTAAATGGTTTATTTCAATTTGTTCGTCATCTTCTTTATTATAATTTATTTTTTTCATACCATCATATACTTTTCTGCACTCTTGGCATGAATCAAGATGTTCTTTTACAAATTGGTTTGTATTATCACTTAGCAGATCTTCAGCATAACTTGGTAGTAAATCTTTAACTACATCACATTCATTTTTCATCTTGCAAACTCTCCTTTAACTTTAATTTTCCCCTGTAAAATTTTGTTCTAGCCCACTCTTCATTCTTTCCTAATATTTGAGATATCTCTTTAAAAGTAAAATTTCTTATAATTTTCAAATAAATAATTTCTCGAGTATCAATATCTAACATATGTATCTTTTTATAAAATTCGATAATGTTATCTTTAGCAATCATATCCTCTTCTATATCATAATTTGCAACTAAATTTTCTACGGTATTCTCATCTAAATCAATATTAGCTTTTTTGTTTTTCTTCAAATAGTCTTTCCATTTATTTTTTGCAATTTGGTACAGCCATGTACGAATACTTTCTTTTTTATTTAATGTATTTATTTTTTTTATTGCAGTATAAAATGTTTCTTGAGTTAATTCTTCAGATAGTTCAATATCGTTTGTCAGTTTATACAAAAAGTTATATACACATTTACAATATTTTTTATATATAGCATCCACTTTTTACCTCCTCTATTATTTAAGACGATTATTTTTTGAAAATGTGACAAAAAATAATTTTTTTTTTGAAATATTGTTTATTATAATTTTAATTTATCAATTTTTAAATCTATTTAAAAATAATTTAAAATTTTG
>CAKOZB010000075.1 GCA_934131055.1 uncultured Clostridia bacterium
GGTACAGACTATGATAAGAGGTATGTACAAGATTATATAAATTTGTCTAAAGGCATTGAAGTTACTAATCTAGAAATTGGGTTTAAAGCTATAGATTACATGTGCTTATTATTTACAAAAGAGCCATTTTTACTATTTATAGTAACATCAACTATAATATTATCAATAATATTTGAAGTTATATACAAAAAATCTACTAATAAGATTTTAAGTATTATAATATTCTTTTTTGGAGGATATTTTTTTGGAACTTTAAATTTAGTAAGGCAATACATAGCAGTTGCTTTAGTTATGCTAGGATATCAATTTTTTACATCAGACAATAAAAAGAAAGCATATATTGGATTTATAATATGTGCTATTTTGGCGTTTTTAATGCATTCATCTAGTATAATTTGTTTTACAATTTTATTCCTAAATAGAAAAAACTTGGTAAGTGTTAAATGGGTAATCCCTGTTAGCATTTTAGTATTAATTCTTAACCAAAATATAATGAAAATATTAACACCAATTATAAAAAATACAAGGTTTAATGTTTATTTAATAGGAAAATTTGCAGGTGGAGAGTTGTCAATACTTACTATTATAGAGAATTTTGTTGTATATATTTTTATGTATTTAATTTATTATTATAATGAGAGAAATGGTAAGACCATGGATAGAGAAGGTATTACATATTTAAATATACAAGGATTGGCACTATTATGCACTGTTGCTGGAGTCATTCATATGCAGTTTTTGAGAATAGCAATCTACTTTTGGGTATTCCAGATACTTTCAATACCATACTACCTGAAAAATGTACCATATGGAAAAATTGCAGAATTAATAGAAAATAAATTTAAGAAAAAAATATCAATAAAAAATGTAAAGATTATTGTGTATAGCCTAGTAGTTATAGGCTTTATTGCAATATTTATATATACGAATGTATTAAATAATGATAATGGTGTTGTACCATATCAAACTATATTTTCTAAAGGATTTAAGATAAAATAAGATGGAAAAGAAGAGATATGCGATTATAGATTTATTAAAAACAATTGCAATTGTTATGGTAATTGCATTACATAGCAAATTGTTTCATACAGATTTTATTATGAGTAGGAATTTTTCTACATATATACAGTATGCGATAAGACTAATATGCGAAGGTGTCGCAATATTTGTGTTTGTAAATGGATTTTTGCTTATTGGAAAAAAGGAGTTTGATCTACGCAAACATCTAAAGAAAACTCTTAAAATTTTAGGCGTGCTAATTGTGTGGTCTTTTATACTTACTATAGTTGTAAAGTTGATATATAAGGAACCTATACATATAATTCAAGTAATTAAAAATGTATTCACAACAGAAATAAATAACAAATATACAGGTGTATTATGGTTCTTACAAAATTTAATTGCATTGTATCTAATATATCCAGTCCTAAAAACAATATATGATAAAGATAAAAAGATATATATGTACTTGTTTATTGTACTATTAGTAAATACAATAGTAGTAAATTTTTTAGGTCATATTTCGGTTATAATAAATACAAAGTATAAATTTAACGCAATTGATATTGCCTTATCATATGTGAGCAAACTCCAGATTTTAACTAATAGAAATTTCCTTATATTCTTTATGCTTGGAGGATTGGTTGCTGAAAATAAAGAAAGATTTGAAGATTCAAAAGTAAGAAAAATTAGTGTTGTTGCAGGATTTATAATGTGGTGTGTTTCTGTTTTGTATGCAATAGTTGTTTCGAAGTTACAAAATAAGACTTATGCTGATAATTTTGTGTATGAGAGTGTAACAATGTTAGCATGTTTAATAATGTTTTATGCAATTACTTATAAATATGAAAACAAAAATAGAATAATTGATAAGTTAATAAACGTAATCGGCAGAAATTCTTTAGGCATATATTTAATACACATTATAATCATAAGAACAATAGACCAATATATAATAATGCCACAGAATATTCTATTTAGAATCATAAAGGTTATAGTAGTATTATTTACAAGCCTTGGAATAACATTGGTTATTAAGAAAATTCCAAAAATAAATAAGTTAATAGAGTTATAGAGAAATATATCATTTTGGGAAGGAAATACAAGAATGGAAAATAAGAAAGTTTCGATAATAATGCCAACATATAATGCGGATAAGAGTTTAGAAAAGGCTTTAAATTCAGTATTAAATCAGAAATACACAAATTGGGAACTCATAGTAATTGAAAATGGAAAAAAAGGACGAGCAGAAGAAATTTGTAATTCTTATCAGAACGAAAAAATAAAATATAAATTTGTAGAAGAAGCAAATGTTAGCAATGCTAGAAACGTTGGAATTGATGAGAGTTGCGGAGATTATATTGCATTTTTAGATTCAGACGATGAATATGAAGTTAATTTCCTTGAAAAAATGATAGATAAAATAGAAAAAGATGAAAGCCAATTAGTAACTTGTGGATTCAAGAAGATTTTTTCAAAAGAAGAAATGTTATTGAAAAATTCAGAAAACGTAAATTTGACGGAGAATATTAAGGAATATCTAGAAATATTAAAGGAAAATTATTTATATAATGAAATTTGGAACAAGTTATATATTGCAGAAATTATAAAAAAATTTAATATAAAAATGCCAAAAGAAATAGACTTAGGAGAGGATTTTCTTTTTAATATAGACTATGCAAAACACATAAATAAGGCTAGTTATATAAATGAAATGTTATATAGATATACAGATGGAGATACAGGACTTAAATTAAAATACAGGAAAGACAAGTTTGATATTGAATGTAAATTAACAAAATATTTAGAAGAATTTTATAAAGAAAATAACTGGAATATGGATTATATTTATAATAGATATGCGAGAGTTTATTACAATCTGATAATTGACATATACAAAGAAAATAATCCAGCATCTAAAAAAGAAAAAGACGATAGATTAAAAGAGATAATATCAAGTAAACAGTTTAAGGAAGAGTTAAATTTGCTAAAAGATAAAGTAACAGATAAAAAGTTTAAGATTGCAATTAAACATTTTTTCTTAAAAGGTGAAAAAAGAACCAAGATATTTATCAAATTAAATCAGATTAGAAAAAAAGAAAAGAAACAGAAAGTATATATAGATGCTTACTTTGCCGAAAATTTAGGTGATGATATTTTTATAGATATACTAACAAAAAGATATAAAAATTGTCAGTTTTATGCTATTACAGAAAATAGAAAAAATTATAATAGAGACAATTTGAAAGTATATACAAACAAATATCTGTATAAAATCTTGAAAAAATTTAGCTGGGAAAAATATTTGGCTGGAAAATTCAAAACTGTTGTTACAATTGGCGGAAGCATGTTCATGGAAAACAATAATAATAACAAAGACTTTTCTATGGGCAAGAAAAATAATAGATATGTTTTAGGTATAAACTTTGGACCATACAAAACAGAAAAATATTACCAAAATATACATAACATGTTAAGTAAAGTAAAAGATGTATGTTTTAGAGAAAAGTATTCATACGATTTATTTAAAGACCTACCAAATGTAAGATGTGCTTCAGATATAGTGTTTTCAATGGATACATTAGACATAAATATAACCAAAAGAAAAAGAGTTATAATTTCTATAATATCACCAGAATATAAGCTTAATACAGAATACAAAGAACAATACGAAAATGTAATGTTACAAATAATTCAAATGTTTATAAAAAAAGAATATGAAGTAATGTTAATGTCATTCTGTAAGATGGAACATGACGAAGAAGAAATACAAAGCATATTAAATAAAATGGATGAAGAGCAGAGAAAAAAGGTCGAGACCTATTATTATAATGGAAACATAGAAGAAGCAATGAATGTACTTGCAGATTCACAGGTTATTGTTGGTGGAAGGTTCCATGCAAATATTCTGGGCTTGTTATTAGGCAAGAGTATAATACCAGTGCTATATAGTGATAAAACATTAAATGTCTTAAAAGATATGAATATTGATGCACCAGTAATTGATATAAGGAATTTGAAGGATTTTGACATAAATAGCATTACTGACGAAGATTTAAACAAAATTTATGATGTTGAAAAAGAAAAGATAGATGCACAAAGACATTTTGAAAAATTAGATATAGAGTTGGGAAGGAGTCAAGATGAGCAAAGGTAAGGATTTGGCAAAGAATACGGCAATTGTGTCCATTGGCAAGATATGCACACAATTAATCACATTCTTCTTACTACCAGTATATACAGCAGTTTTAAGCAATGAAGAATACGGAGTTGTAGACTTATTAAATACATTAACGAGTCTGCTACTTCCCATTGCAACTTTACAAATAGAGCAAGGAATATTTAGATATTTACTTGATTGTAGAGAAAATAAAGAAAAACAGACGACACTAATCACAACAGTCTCAAAGTTTATATTAGTACAGTCTGCAATTTGCATATTAATATTTTTATGTGCAAGTCCATTCATACATAACGAATACAAATATTTTCTAATGGCAAATTTACTCATGGGAATATTATCGAGCATATCTTTACAAATATGTAGGGGACTTGGAGACAACAAAACTTATGCAGTAGGAAGCTTTATAACAGGAGCATTAACTGTAATATTAAATGTAATATTTATAGTTGTGTTTAAATGGGGAGCATATGGAATGCTTATTGCAACAGCAATTTCAAATTTATTATGTGCAATATATGTTTTTGTAAAAAAGAAGATTTATAAATATATTGATATAAAACAAAATGATAAAAAATTGTTAAAAGACATAATAAAATATTCGGTACCATTAATTCCTAATATGATTTCATGGTGGATTGTGAGTGCCTCAGATAGAACGATAATTTCGGCTGTGATTGGTGTTGCACAAAATGGAATATATTCTGCTGCAAATAAATTCTCAGGAATATTTTCAACTTTATATAGCGTATTTAACCTAACTTGGACGGAATCGGCATCAATAAATATAAATTCTGAAGATAGAGATGAATTTTTTAGTAAAATTTTCGATTTTATAGTTCGATTTTTTGGAAGCTTATGCTTAGGAACAATTGCCTTTATGCCATTTGTATTTGGAATTTTGGTAAACGAAAAATTTGCGGAAAGTTATTATCAAATTCCAATTTTAATATTGGGTTCAGTTTTTAATATTTTAGTCAGCTTCTTAGGCTCTGTATATGTTGCGAAAAAGTTAACAAAAGAAATAGCAAAAACGTCAATAATAGCGGCAATAATCAATATTGTTGTAAATATAGCCTTGATAAACCAAATTGGACTATATGCAGCTTCGATATCAACAGTAATCGCATATTTAGCCATGTTTATATACAGATGGATAGATGTAAAGAAATATGTTAGCATAAAAACTAACAAAGCACTTATTGCTGTGCTTTCTGTTTCATTTTTAGTTGCAATAATAACATACTATTTAAAAATGAAAATCGTATCAATTGTAGTATTATTAGCAGTAATTATTATTGCGATTTATATAAACAAAGATAGTGCAAAATATTTAACAGAAATTGTTAAAAAGAGATTTAAAAAATAAAAAAGTTATAGTATAATGTTGGCGAATGAATGGTGGAAAATTTAATTCTTTCCTACCAGAGATTTTATGAGAATAAAAGGGAGGGGTACCATGAAGAAACAAAAAATTATTGCGATGATACTTGTATTTTTGACAGTAGTTACTGTAGCAGGTATCGTAAATGCAGATGTACCAACTGTAATTGGTGCAAAGAAAACGGAGGCTGTTGAACTAATGAACACAACTAGTTCACAACCAGAAGATTTACTAGGAAATATAATTCCAACAAACAAATTAAAACAATACCAAATGCTTGAAGGAGAGGAGGATAAGTTATTTGTTGCTTCACCTAAGTGTGATTTAGAATCTATAATAAAAGAGTTTAAAAACGGAACAGGAGAGATAGATAGTTCAAGTAAATACTATGCACAACTAGAAAAAATAGCAAATGGTACAAACTATTTATATCTACCATTTAAAATTTCAATGCCAAAGAATATAAAGAAAATACGTTTATTAACAGATAATATTGACTCATTATTAGGAAAAGATGGATTTAATTACATAAAACAAAATTCGGATGGTTCTTATGATCTTTACTTAGAAATTGCACTTAAAAGTGGTGAGTATTGGGAGATAGGCGCTGGAGTACAAGAATTAGAAAAAGAATTAGTATTTGAGTGCTATACAAATACAACAGACACAACACCAGTAAGAACAAGCAAAGTTGTAATAACTCCAAAGAATATTAACTATGTTGCAGATACAGAAGAAACTAGAAACTATGCTATTACAAAAGAAGGAAAATTGATAGAGATAGAAACTGTTGAAGCAAATGACACAAATACATACCCAGCACAACTACAAATACCAGAAAGATTAAAAAATAATTTTAGTTATGATGCTAAAACAGATACAGTTACTATGAACAATGTAGGACAAGCAGGAAAGAATACATTTATAATTATAAGCTCAAAAAACTTTTATATAAAAGGTAATAATGTTATTGATGGAGAAGTATTTTTAACACCATTAGAAATGAATGTAAGAATGGATCCAAAGGCTGTTTTAGATTGCTTCTTGACACACACACTTGGTGTAGAGGTTAATATCAATTATGAAGATATGACAAATACTACATATATAGATAGAACTGTAACTGAAAAAGGTTATGGAATAACAGTAATGACAAAACTTCAAAGTACAAAATTATTTTCAGATGTAAGAAAATCAGACTGGTACTATAATGCAGTAAAATATGTGTATGAGCATAAAATAATGTCTGGTACAAACAGTACAACATTTGCATCAAATCAAAATTTAACAAGAGGAATGATTGTAACAATGCTATATAACATGGAAAATCATCCAAGTGTAAAAGGAACAAGCAAATTTGCAGATGTACAGAACAAAAATGTATACTTCTACAATGCAGTAGTATGGGCAAGTAATAACAATATTGTAAGCGGATATGCAAATGGAAAATTTGGACCAGATGACAACATAACAAGAGAACAACTTGCAACAATTTTATACAACTATTGTAG
>CAKOZB010000076.1 GCA_934131055.1 uncultured Clostridia bacterium
ATTCAGTTACCCCCATAACTTATAAAACTTAATTTCTAATTTTTCAATCGTTAGAATATCCTAATAATATCATGATACGTCACCACAATCGACACCGCCATAAGTACCGCAAAACCTGCCAACTGTATTTTTATTTCTGTTTCTTGTTTTAATGGTTTTCTGCGAATTGCCTCCAATAGTATTAGCACAATTTTTCCTCCATCGAGTGGTGGAAATGGTAATAAGTTGGTTACACCAAGTGATATTGATATAGCTGCCAATATATAAATAAACTCCCTAAATCCATTTGTTTTGGCGACTACCTCAGATATTCCAACAGGACCAACTAGTTCTGCAGACGACACTTTTCCAGTGAACAATTGCTTTACACTTTCTGCAATCGAAAGCATAAATTCTTTTGTATTATATGATGCAAAATACAGTCTATTTCCAAAATTATCTGCATCTAAAACTCTATTTCCTACAACCGCATTAGTAAGGTTTCCCCTAATAGTCATAGCCAGTATAAAATATACTATAATTGCAAAAATAATATTTACTAACGCACCTGCTGCAACTATGGCAATTCTTCTCGGAATACTTGCCTTCGTAAATGAACCTTCTTTTTCAGATTGCTCGGCTTCGCCTTCCATGTTCACGAATCCACCTAACGGAATCAATCTAAGTTCATATTTAGTCTCTTTCCCTTGCTTCTTCCATATAACAGGTCCAAATCCTATTGCAAACTCATTTACCCTAACTTTGCAGAGCTTTGCAATAAGAAAATGACCTGTTTCATGAATTCCAATTAGAAAGCCTAATAAAAATACTATCTTAATTGCACTAATTAAAAAACTTATCAAATTTTTATCCTTAAAAATTTATTTAGGTTTTTGTAAGGTTGTACCCATAAACCAATTAAAACATCAATATAAATAATAAATATGTAAATGGAGCAATAAATATTACACTATCTACTCTATCAACCATTCCCCCATGGCCTGGAATCAAGTCTGAATAATCCTTAATTCCCGCATATCTTTTAATGGCTGATGCAGATAAATCTCCTATTTGACCAACTATGCTAAGTATAATTCCTATTAATGAAATTACTGCAACGTTTATATTAAATCCGGCAAATTTATTTATCAATACTGTATATAAAATAATGCATAGAGTCGCACCCAATGTTCCTCCTATACAGCCTTCTATTGTCTTGTTTGGGCTTATATCTGTAAAATGATGTTTTCCGATTGCCTTTCCTGTTAAATATGCAAACACGTCTGTAAGCCATGATGCTATAAACACATACCAAATTAGGAATCTTCCATTCTCCATGTTTCTAATTATAGACATAAACATTAAAAATAATACGATGTAGCATACTCCAAAGAATGTGATTGCTATATCTATTACATCTGTTTTTGTCTTTTTCGTAAGTACTAATATGAACAAGATTAAAACGGATATTGGAATGATTGATATTACAGCGTATTTTGCATAATGTTCTGGTATAACATGTATAAACATTATTGCGATTGCTGCTAAATATCCAACCCATCTTACCGGATGATGTCCTTTTTGTTCAAACGCATGGAATAGTTCGTATATACATCTTAAAGCTACTATTCCCATAAATACGTCTACCACATATGTATTTCCTAAAATAAACACTATAAGTACCAATGGTAATAATACTGCTGCTGATAAAACTCTTTTCATAATTTTGACCTCTCGTTTATAAATTTATCTTAATTTTCTATTCTAAAATGACCTCCAAACGCTTCTCGGTAGTCTTCTTATTTGTTTCCCCCAAATCTTCTTGTTCTTTTTTGATAGATTTGTATAGAATTTAAAAATTCTTGTTCATTATATTCTGGCCAGAATTTATCTGTAAACACAAACTCTGAATATGAAATCTGCCATGGTAAGAAATTACTTATTCTCTCTTCTCCACTAGTTCTAATTAACAAATCAGGGTCTGGTTGATTAGCCGTATATAAATAGTCTGAGAATAATTTTTCATTTATATCTTCTATTTTTAATTCTCCGTCTAGTACTTTTTGAGCAATATTCTTAGTTGCATTTACTATTTCGTCTCTACCACCATAATTAAAACAAATATTTAATACTAAACCTGTATTATTCTTAGTTTTTTCTTCTATTTTATGTATTTGGTCTTTTAGGTCATTTGGTAATTCTGCAATCCTGCCAAGTACATTTATTTTAATATTTTCATCACTCCAATTGAAGAAATCTAACAAATAGAATTTTAAAAGTTTCATTATAGCTCCAACTTCTTCTTGTGACCTCTTCCAATTTTCTGTTGAAAATGCATAAACTGTTAAATATTTTATTCCTATTTTATTTGCAAATTTTGCAATTCTTTTTAAATTTTCTGCTCCCTCTTTGTGACCTTGTGGAGTACTTAAATTATTTTTCTTTGCCCATCTTCTGTTTCCATCCATGATTATGGCAACATGCTCTGGCAAAGCTTGCATATTAACTATTTCTTCTATATTTTGTTCCATAAATATTTCCTTTCAGCCGTAATAAGCCATTGAGATTTTCGCCCCAATGGCCTTATTGTTTTATACAGTCATTATTTCTTTTTCTTTTTTCTCTAATATTTGGTCAATTTCAGCAATGTTTGCATCTGTCATTTTTTGAATTTTAGCTTCTGCAGCTGATAATTCATCTTCTGTCATTTCACCATTTTTTTGTGCAGTTTTTGCTGTATCTATTCCATCTCTTCTAATTGATCTAACAGCAACTTTTGCTTCTTCTGCAGTCTTTCTTATATCTTTTACTAAGCTCTTTCTTCTTTCCTCTGTAAGCTCTGGGAATGTAAGTCTAATTACCTTTCCATCATTCATTGGATTGATTCCTAATTCTGCTAAGTTTATAGCTTTTTCAATTTCTTTAAGCATGCTCATATCCCATGGTTGAATAACTATCATTCTTGGTTCTGGTACAGATACACCAGCCATTTGATTGATTGGAGTTGGAACTCCATAATAATCAACTGTTACTTTATTTAAAATGTTTGGGTTAGCACGTCCAGCTCTAACCTCAGCTAAATTTTCTTCAAATACGCTAATTGTTTTCTTCATTTTTTCTTCAATAATATTAAAATCCATAATCTTTATTCTCCTTCAACTAAAGTTCCTATTTTTTCGCCCATAACAGCCTTTAATATGTTTTCTGGTTCATTTATGCCAAATACTAATAACGGAATGTTGTTATCTCTGCATAAAGATGTAGCAGTAGAATCCATTACTTTTAAATCTTTATTTAAAATGTCTAAATATGTTATCTTATCATATTTAATGGCATTTTGGTCAACCTTTGGATCTGCTGAATATACGCCATCTATTGTCTTTGCAACAAGTATTACATCTGCCTCAATCTCGGCTGCTCTTAAAGCTGCTGTTGTATCTGTTGTGAAGTATGGGTTACCAGTTCCACATGAAAATATTACAATTCTGCCTCTTTCCAAATGTTTAAGAGCCTTTCTCTTTATATATGGCTCTGCAATTTGTCTCATTTCAATTGCAGTTTGTACTCTTGTGTACATTCCTCTTGCCTCTAACGCATCTTGCAATGCTAAACCATTCATAACAGTTGCAAGCATTCCCATGTAGTCAGATGTAGTTCTTTCCATTTCTTTTCCATTTCTACCTCTCCAGAAATTTCCTCCACCAACTACTATGGCAATTTCAACGCCTAATTGTTTAACTTTTTTTATTTCATCACAAATTTCTCCTATTACATTAGGATCAATTCCTTTTTTGCTGTCTCCAGCAAGTGCTTCACCACTTAATTTTAACAAAATTCTTTTATATTTTGCTTCGGACATATCAATTCTCCTTCACTTAAATTTATCGTCCCTATTCTATCATATATTGTCCATAAATTGTATCTTTTTTTCAAATTTTTTAATTTTTTTTACTTTTTTGTTTAAAATAATATTAATTATGTAAAATGATGTTGGAAAAGAATTAAATTTTGACAAGAAAAATGAATTTACAAGGCAATGGCACATACTTTGTATATATGTAACCGCGTTGTAAATGAAATTTGACACAAGTCAAAATTGTAATTATTTTTCGACCTACATTCACAGAAAGGAACCATACTTAATAATGAAAAAATTGGCAATTTTAAAGATTATTCTATTTATTTCAATAATGGGTTTAATAATATTTTCATTATTATTTGTATTATATATTTATGATATTACACAAAAAAATAAAACCTCTGAAAATTTAGCATCATCTTTTTCTGTCTCTTATCTGTATTCTAAAAATCCTTCTTACACAGCTATTTTACAAAATTCTAATGATTTTTCTAAAGAAAAGAAAAATTTTGTAATCGGAATATTAAAAATAGATAAAATTAAGCTAGATTATCCTATACTTTCTGACGTTTCTGAAGATTTATTAAAAATAGCACCTTGCAGATTTGCAGGACCGTTACCCAATAGTGTTGGTAACCTTTGCATTGCTGGGCATAATTATTTAGATAATACATTTTTTGCAAGAATTAGTAGTCTAAAAATTGGTGACGAGTTTACCGTTTATGGATTAGATGGCAAAGCTTTAGATTATAAAATTTTTAATAAAAAAGAAGTTGAAAGTACAGATTTATCTTGCACATCACAAGAAACAGGTGGAAAGAAAATAGTTACTCTAATGACTTGCAATAGCATAAAACAGACTAGAATAATTATTCAGGGAGAAAGCATATAAATCTTACTTTTATAAAAAACTTTTTAATATTCATAGCACGAAAATGGCACCTAAGTGCTAGGTGCCATTTTCGTCCCGCTTATCAGATATCAAAAGTTGCCGTTTTCCGATTGTCTTCGATGTGCTTGGTTAACTGATTAAGAATCACCGGAGGAGCAAATAGTGCCTTTGCTGGAATTTCCATAATCATCCCGTAATGTTCCATAACAATATAAATAATTGCTATAATAACCGGACCCACCCCAGGCCATTTAAATAGTTCCTGAACAGTAAGATTTTTTAAAGCATAGATATTTGTATACCCATGATTTTTTATTGCATTCAGCGCAAGGCTCTTAGAATGTATGTTGCTTATATGAAAGCCTTCAAATGCCTTATCTACCGAAAGACATTTATCAATTCCATTAAGCTCCTTCAGCCTTTCATTTTCCTCTCTCAGCAACCTGTTGATTTGCTTTAATTCCTCCATCTCTCTTTCCATGTTTGCCATAATCTCATCAAACCGGTCATTCATAAAAATTCTCCTTTTCGCGGTTTTTTTAAATTTAATGGAATATTAACCATCATAATTTGTATTATACCATATTTTATGTAAATTTGCAATTTTAACAACTTATTATTTGTAAATAACTTTACTCAAAAAAAGAATATATAATCATTTCTGACATATATTCTTTCATTTTCTTTATTTTATTACATATTGTAATCTCTTATTTTCTTATAAGCATATATAGCTGATATAGCACATACTGTTACAAGTATCGCTACAACATAACCATCCGTTACACCTGTCTTTGGTAATGTTTCTGTATTATTTGTTCTATATGATGTAGATGTATTAGTCGTATTTTGTATAACATTTGGAATATCAGTTACTGTATCGTTTTGTGTATTAGTTTTATTTCCACCAACTATAACCGTATCATTTTGTGTATTAGTTGAACCTCCACCAATTATAATTTGTGTATTATCAGCTAAAACAACTGTTGATAAAGCGAATAATAATGAGATTATTATAACAATTTCCATAATTACTTTAGAATTTTTCATCAAATTTTTCTCCTTTTCATTATCTTAATATTATTATCTACATTTTTAATTTTACTATTCTTTTTTTATGTAGTCAATAATTTTTATGTTACTTTTTTATTACATTATTATTACAAAACTATTCTTGTGTATATGGTAATATAGCAATTTGTCTTGCTCTTTTTACAGCTATTGTTATATCTCTTTGATGTTTTGCACAAGCTCCAGTAGCTCTTCTTGGTAATATTTTGCCTTTATCATTTATAAATTTCTTTAATTGATCGGCATTTTTATAATCTAAAACTAATTCTTTATTTGCACATAGTGGGCAAACTTTCTTTCTCATTTTTCTAAATTTTGGATTATAATCTTCATCTTTATTGCTATTGTTTCTTCTATTTTGTCTTCTATCTGCCATTATTATATCCCTCCCTATTTTTTATTCTACTTAAAATGGTAGGTCATCACCAGATGAAACTTCAAATTCTGAACCATTACCAGCTGGCATTGATGCATCTGCTCCAAAGCTTGAATCCATGTCTGCAGCAGCTCCATCTCTTCTGCTATCTGCGAAGTATGTTTCTTCAACAATAACTTCTGTTATATAATGTTTCTGTCCTTTGTCATCATCCCAAGTTCTTGTTTGTAATCTTCCAATTACTCCAACTTGTTGACCTTTTTTAAAATACTTACTTACGAATTCTCCAGTTTTATTCCATGCAACACAGTTTATAAAATCTGCTTGTCTTTCTTCACCTTGTCTAACAAATCTTCTATTTACTGCAAGTGAGAATGATGCTACCAAAGTGTTGCTTGTTTGGGTATATCTAACTTCTGGATCTCTTGTTAGTCTTCCCATTAAAATAACTTTGTTCATAAATGACCTCCATTTTTTCTAATTATTCGTTTACGTTGATTGTCATGAATTTAATAACATCATCAGTAATTCTGTAATTTCTTTCTAATTCTGCTATTATGCTTGGATTTGCTGTAAAGTATAATACTACATAATATCCTTCTGCATTTTTCTTTACAGGATAAGCTAATTTCTTTTTACCAAGACTATCAGCTTTTTCTACATTTCCGTCTTTATTAATCATTTCTGTAAATTTTGTTGTTAAAGCCTTTACTTGCTCTTCGTCTACAGATGGATTAATAATGATTACGCTCTCGTATTTATTCATTATTTTCACCTACCTTTCGGATAATATAACCTACACATCTCGTG
>CAKOZB010000077.1 GCA_934131055.1 uncultured Clostridia bacterium
GTTAAAAGCATGAAATCTATGTCAGCTGGATTATACAAAAATGGTGCTTCATTCTCCATTTCATCAGTTGCTTTTCCCTGGTACATTCCACAATCAACTAAAAATCTCTTGCCAGCTCCTTCTACTAAAAAGTTAGAGCCTGTAACCATTTTTGTTGCTCCTAAAAAAGTTATATTCATTCGTTTTTCTCCCTTCACATTTAAACAACAATCTGCGTGTTTATAAATTTAATTATTTTCACAGATTATTATTCAAATTTTCTATTATTTCAAAAATAACGGAATTTTTTTGTTTAGCTTTACGTTTAGTGATTTTAAATTATATACAGTTTCATTGTATATACTTTCAGCCTCTTTTTCGTCATATATACTAACAGCAATTTGGCTTTGTACTTCATTTACATACTGTATTTCTTTTGTCTTATTTATTTTTATTTGTATTTCTTTTAAATCTATTATCTTTGTTATGAATATATATTTCAAAATTGCATAACATATGCTTGCACTATTAGAAAAATTAGTTATTATCTCTTTATCTATGCAATTATCAATTATAATATTCATTACTTTCTCAATTGACTCTTGTAGCTCAGGCTCTTTTCCAATTACTTCATTTTTTGAAATTGGTATCATACAATAATATCTAAATTCATATAGTACTTTTTCTAGAAAAACTTTATCTTCCAAATTTTCTTCTATTTTTTGTTGATAATATTTTAAAACTTCTTTTTGAAATTCTATTATTTCTTGTTTTCTTAAATCTCCGTTCTCTGCTAGCTCTATTACATTTCTTAACAATGAACATTCATTTTCCATATTCTTTTTTTGTTTAGAAAAATTTCTTGGATCTAGGTATCCATTCATAGTTTTTAACTTTTCAACTTGTGCTTTTCTTTCATTTTCAAGTATATCATATAAAAAACTTACACTAAATATCTTATCCTTATTTGGAAGTTTAGAGTTTCTATTAATATATTCTTTTTTCAATTTTTCTTTATCATTCAGAGTCTCATCTATTTCTCTAATTTTACTTGAAATCATTTTCTTTTCTTCTGTAATCTTATTTAAAAGGTTTACTCTATCTTCCATCAAAAATAATAGTCTTATTAATTCATTTAACCTTGTTGTAATCTCATTTTTTATCTTTTCGTCTTTTTCTGCAATAATAGCTAAAATTATAGTATACAATTTTTGATAAAACAAATTAGGATTTTGAAAATTTTGTTCATAGATTTTCTCTTTAAAATTATCATCTAATCTTAAGTTTAAGAGCATCATGTTTTGGAATATCAAATTATATTCAAAATCACTCTGTTTTTTTATATTATTGTTCCAAGACCAACCATCAAAATCACGTATAACCTCACTTCCATTAATACTTTTTGCTTTAAGTAAAAACTTATTTATTGCATCTCTATAATACTTATTCTCGGTTATTTCCAATTGATTTTTGTTATACTTTTCTTGTAACAAATTCATCTGAATTAAAGAATATAAAATTGCCTCCTCATTTGCATATACCAAAATAGAGCCTCTATCTGCATCTATTTTGCAAACCACGTTGTCGTGTTCTAGAGGCTTACTCTCTTCTGTTTCTGGTATTACTAGTTTTATTTCGAAACATTGTTTATCTATTATATTTAATATTTTCTCCATAAAATCTGCTTTTGGAAGTGCATTAAATTTTACTATAGAATAATCAGCATATCCATTTTCAATTTTATATAACATACTTAATAATAAATTTTTTACACTCTCATCAAATGTCTTATTTTCCAATATTTTTTCCAATTGATTATTGTATTCATTTGAATTAAGTTTTGAAAATATTCGCATATTTCTTTTGTACCTTTCTAATATTCCAATTACCTTATACTAAGTTGAAAAAGAATTAATTTTTATTTTCAACTACTATGAGTTTAATTCAGCCCATCTTTCTTTCGTCATAAGAACTTCTCTTGGCTTACTTCCTTGGTAGCCTGAAATAATACCTCTTTCTTCCATTTGGTCTATTATTCTACCTGCTCTTGCATATCCAACTTTAAACTTTCTTTGAATATACGATGTTGATGCTTGTCCTGTTTCTATTACAGTTTCTATTGCATCATTTAGAAGTGGATCTGTTTCATCATCATCTAAGGCTCCTTCATCAATCTCTTTATCTGTTGTGTTAGCCTTTTCTATGTATTCTGTAATATCATCTCTATATGTTGTTTCTCCGTTTGCCTTTACAAAGTTTACAAGTTTTTCAACCTCTTTATCAGATATGAACGCTCCTTGAATTCTTACTGGCTTTGGAGCTCCTGTTGGGAAGAATAACATATCTCCTTTTCCAAGCAATTTTTCAGCACCAACTTGGTCTAAAATCGTTCTCGAGTCTACTTGAGAAGATACCGCAAATGCAATTCTTGATGGAATATTTGCTTTAATTAAACCTGTTACAACATCAACAGATGGACGTTGTGTAGCAATTACTAAGTGCATTCCGGCAGCTCTTGCCTTTTGTGCCAATCTACAAATTGCATCTTCAACATCTCCTTTTGCAACCATCATCAAGTCTGCCAACTCGTCTACGATTATAACTATATGTGGTAGTTTTCCGAAATTATCTTCTTTTTCTATTACTTCATTATATCCTTTTAAGTCTCTTACACCTTTTGACGCAAACATTGTGTATCTGTTTTCCATTTCTTGAACAGCCCATGCCAATGCTCCTGCAGCCTTTTTAGGATCTGTTACAACCGGAATTAATAGATGTGGAATTCCATTATATACAGATAATTCAACTATTTTAGGGTCAATCATAACCAGCTTTGCTTCACTTGGTTTTGCCTTATATATTATGCTTGCAATTAGAGTATTTATACATACACTCTTACCAGAACCAGTTGCACCAGCAATTAAAACGTGTGGCATTTTTGCAATATCTGTTACAATTGCATCACCAGAAACGTCTTTTCCAAGAGCAAATGCGAGTTTCGACTTGTGTTCTTTAAATTCATCTGTTTGTAAAATATCTCTTATGTGTACAACTTCACTTTCTTCATTTGGAACTTCTATACCAACAGCTTGTTTTCCTGGGATTGGCGCTTCAATTCTTATTGATTTAGCAGCCAAATTTAAAGCAATATCATCTGCAAGGTTTGCAATTTTACTTACACGAACTCCTTCTGCAGGTTTTAATTCATATCTTGTTATAGCAGGTCCGACCGAAACATTTTCTACTTTTGCAGAAACACCGAAACTATATAGTGTTTTTTGTAATTTCGAAGCAGTATCTGCTAATGCTCTTTTTCCACCCTTTAAGCCTTTTGATGTTCCTTCGCTTAATAGATTTAGTGGCGGAAATTCATAGTTTTCATCCTCAACAGTAAGCGTATGCTCTAATTGTAAAACTTCTTTTGTCTTATCTTCCTTCTGTTCTTCTTGTTTCTTAAATAATGGATCTTCTATAAATTCTGGTGATTGTTTTCTTTCTTCTGATTTTTCTGTTCTTACTTTTTTATCGTCTTTTATTTCTTTTTCAACATCAAATAATTTAGAAGATTTTCCAATATCCTTACCATTCAAATTTATTTGGAGTTGTTCAACATCTAAAGCAGCCTTTTCTTTTTCCAGCCTTTCCCTTAATTTTCTCTCTTTTTTAGTCTCTTTTCTTTCATCTATTCCAATTATTTTGTCTTCATCATTTTCTGGTTCTGCTTTTGCGTATTGCTGTTGTTTTACTTTTTTAGCGTTCTTTCTCTCTTCTGTACCATCTATAAAATCTGATATTCTATTTACTAAATCTATTCCAAACATAGATACAGTAAGTGCAATTATTCCTCCTGATGCAATTATTATAGTTCCTACTTTTTCAAATAGATTTATAAGTGGAATTGTAACAATAGCTCCAATAGCACCACCTCCAGCGCCATTAGCACCAAGTTCAAAGAATTGTTTCATAACATTTTCCATGCTTCTGTTTTCTATTACAACATTTCCTTGATATATTTCGTAGACATTAAAAATTACTGCTATGCACAACAATAATGCAGAAAACTGGGCTATTTTTTTAGACCACGAAGTTTCTCCTTGGTATGCAATATATATTGCCAATATAAAAACCCCAACTGGCAAAAAATATTTTATATATCCCATTATTCCACCTAAAACTGGACTTAAGTGTTCTCCTATAAATCCTGAATTTGTATATATTAAAACTGCTAACAATATGCTTGCTATTATCATTACAGCCACAACTACATTTATATTAACTTGTTGCTTCTTCTTTTTTCTTCCTCTCTTTGCCATATGTTCCTCCCTTTGCCTACTTTTTTTAAAGTATTTTTTTTACTTAGTTATTCTATCATATTAATTATTAAATTTCCATATTTTTTTAGCATTTGCCAAACAAATTTTCTTCAATACAAAATTAACCAATATAAACTTTGGAATTTATATTGGTCAAATCGCACTATTTTACTTCTTTTCTATTATTTTCTATTACTCTTAAAGCATCTTCTAGTGTAACTTGTACGCCAGCCAAAATGTTATCAGCATATGCTTTTGTTCCATTAGAAATTTCTCTAGCCATATCGTTAGCATTTTCAATTATCTTATTTTTTTGTTCATATGCTTTTCTAGTAATTTCATGTTCATCTATCATCGAAATTATTCTGTTTTCGGCCTCTTTTACTATTTCACTAGCTTCTTCATTGGCTTTGCTTATTATTCTGTCATGTTCTTCTTTAATTACCTTTGCTTGTTTCAATTCCTCTGGTAATTTTAATCTAATTTCTTTTATTATGTCTAACACTTCTTCTTTGTCTATAATAGCTTTGTGGGTAAAAGGCACTTCCTTACTATTTTCTAGCATATCTTCAATTGTTTCTAACAAGGTAAATATCTCCATGTTTTCCCCTTTCATTTAAGAAATATTAATGATACTCTTCCATACTTTCTTAAATCGTATATTTTGTAATTAATATTCATATTATTTATTCTATTTATATCTCTTTCTGGTTCATCTGTTTCAATTATAATTATTCCATCATCTTTTAATAATTGTAAATTACTTATTTTTTCTATAGCATCAAGTGCAAATTCTTCCTTGTATGGTGGATCTAAAAATATAATATCGAACTTGATATTTTTAACTGTATTAATGCAATCTGTATAATCTTTGTTATATACTATTGCTTTTTCTTTTAGTTTTGTTTTTTCTAGATTTTTCTCAATCATAGCAACAGCTTTACTTGATTTATCACAGAAATAAACCTGTTTTGCTCTTCTACTAAGAAATTCTATTCCAATTGCTCCACTTCCAGCAAATAAATCTAATACAGTAGTATCTTCTATATCATTTTGAATTATATTAAAAAGTGACTCTTTAACCCTGTCTAATGTTGGTCTTGTGCTTATGTCTTCAATAGAATGTAATACCGTGCCTCTAGCACTTCCACTTATTACTCTCATGTATGTATCCTCCAACAGCATTATTTTGCATATTAACAGATATTAAATGGTAACTTTATACATATATTTTATCTAATTTTTCATAGATGTCAATATTTATAATGCAATTGTAACATACATTTAATAGTGCTGTAACATTTCTTATCTACTTAACATTTAAAATTTCAAAAAATAACATTCTAATACTCGAAATAATTTACGTTTTCGCCAAATTCGACTGGAGTGTGCCTTGAGGTGTCCGAAGGAGCTCCGACCAAGCACGACATGTCGAATTTAAGAAAACAAATTATTTCGGTATACAAAGTATTTATTGCTATAAAAAAGTAAAGCAAAAAATTCGGAAATTTTCCAAACCTTTTGCTTTCGTTCTTTTTATGTCTTGTTTTAGTTATCTTGTTCTTTGTTTATGTCTTTTATTAATTCCAGTTGTGATATTAATAAAGACTCCATTTTTGCTTTGTATACGTCAAATTGTTTTTGTAAATCTTCAAAATCTTTTTTCTTTAATAATATTTGTTGTTCTAATGAAGCTAATGATTGTTTTGCATCAGATTCAGCATCTTTTATTATTTGGTCAGCTTGTTGTTTTGCAACATTTTTTATATCTTCAGCTGTAGATTGAGCCATTATAAGTGTGTTGTTTAATGTACCTTCTATTTGTTTATAATGTTCAAGTTTTCCGTTTAATTCTGCTATTTTATCTTGATTTTCGTTACTCTCTTTGTATAATTTTTCGTAGCATGCTGTTAATTCATCCAAGAAATCATCAACTTCTTCTACACTATATCCATTCATCATTTGTTTTGAAAATTTCTTGTTTTCAATTTCTAAAGGTGTAATCATTTTTGCTTCCTCCCAATTACATTTAGTCTAATTATTGCCTGCATTTTTTAACCAAGAAACAGATAATTTGTTTTTAATTTCTTCTCTTGCCATTTCATTTGTTATTTCGTAATTGTATGGTGCAATTAAGAATATAGAATTAGATACTTTTTGAATGTGTCCGTCTAAAGCATGAACAGCTCCACTTACTACATCAATTATTCTTCTTGCAACATCTTTATTTACATATTCAAGATTTACTATTACAGATTGTTTTTCTTTTAGTAAATCACATATATCTTCTGCTTGATCAAATGTTGTTGGTTGTGATATAACCATCTTCACTTGTTGAGGTTGAGGCATTGCTACAACTTTGTTGTTACGTCTTCCCCATAATTTATTTTCTTTATTATTTTCCTCTTCTTCTTCCATCTCTTCGTTATTTTCTACGTAATCTTCTTCCTCTTCTTCATTTGCATCCATTCCAAATGCTCCCCAGATTTTATTCATTATAGCTCCTGACATTATAAACCTCCTAAAATTTCATCGTCCTTTGTAAAAATTACTAGCTATAGTATCTATCTTTTTAGCTTTATTGTCAATAGTATTTTTAATATTGTAATTTTAATTTAATATTCTGTAACA
>CAKOZB010000078.1 GCA_934131055.1 uncultured Clostridia bacterium
GGACAAAAAAATGAAAGTATTAGTTTTAAATTGTGGTAGTTCATCACTAAAATATCAATTAATAGACATGGACACAGAAGAGGTTATGGCCAAAGGAACTTATGAGAGAATAGGAGAGCAATCTTTTGTTACTCATAAAGTTAATGGAGAAAAATTTAGATTTGAACATCCTGTAAAAACACATAAAGAAGCAATCGATTTTATGACAGAATTATTATTAGACCCTAAATACAATACAATAAAGAGCCTCGCTGAAATTGACGGAATTGGACACAGAGTTGCTCAAGGAGCAGACAAGTTTAGCTCATCAGTTATAATTGATGAAGATGTAATTGCAAAAATTGATGAATGTGCAGCTTTAGCACCAGTTCACAACAAGGCTGCTATAACAGGAATTAGAGCTGCTATGGAAGCAATGCCAGGAAAGCCAAATGTTGCAGTATTTGATACTGTATTCCATCAAACAATTCCAGAAGAAAGATATACATATCCAATTCCATACAAATACTATGAAAAATATGGAATAAGAAAATATGGATTCCATGGAACATCTCATAAATACGTTTCAGCAAGAATTGCAGAACTTTTAGGAAAACCAGTAGAAGAGCTAAAAACAGTAGTATGCCATTTAGGACAAGGTGCAAGCCTATGTGCAGTTAAAGGCGGAAAAAGCGTTGATACAACAATGGGACTAACTCCACTTGGAGGAATACCTATGTGTGCTCGTTCTGGAGATTTGGATCCATCAATAGTAACATACTTAATGAAAAAAGAAAATTTAACACCAGATGAAATGGAATTAATATTAAATAAAGAATCTGGAATATTAGGGCTTTCAGGAGTATCTGCAGACTTTAGAGATATAGAAGCTGAAGCTGCAAAAGGAAATAAGAGAGCAGAGCTTGCAATAAGTGCTTATGCGTACAAAGTAGCACAATACATAGCTCAATACATAGTTTCACTTGGTGGACTAGATACAATCGTATTTACAGCAGGAATTGGAGAAAACCAATACAATGCTAGAAGAAGAATATGTGAAAACTTAAAATGCTTCGGAGTAGAAATAGACGAAGCAAAGAACCATGAATTTAGAGATGAAGGAAGAATATCTTCTCCAAATTCAAAAGTAGAGGTTTGGGTAGTTCCAACAAACGAAGAGTTAATGATAGCAAGAGATACGAGAGATTTGATTACAAAATAAGATGTACACATCGGCAGTTGGTTCATGACCTATGAATCGGCATATGAACACAGAAATAAATAGTTGCTAAAATCGAAAAAACGTAGTAAAATAGATACATATTGGTATATAACCTGCTTTTTGCAGGCTGTATAAAGTATACTCTACAAAAAATAATTATTTTTAGGAGGAAAGCTCATGAAACGGTTGATTAGTGTTTAGAAATCTGGATCGTCTGTCAAAATGAAAATAGTTTATTAACAAATTCAAACGAAAGGAGACTATTATGGCACACGGTGGACATTCTGGAGGTGCTCGGATTCATTCGCATACCCACTATCACAGAAGCAGTTGGAATGGAGGATTTGATAGCGACAATATAGGTGCTATACTATTGATGAGTACTTTCCTAATTGCTATCATAGTAGCCGTAATTTTTAAGTTTTTGTCTAGTGATAATATCGGTGACAAGAAACCTCTCGAAGGCAATTACAAAGTTGTGCAATATTTGCATGATGACGACGTATTTTCAAATCAAGACGAGTTATTACAAGGTCTGGAATACCTGAAAGAAAAGACTAATGTTCAGATGATTGTAATGACTTCTTTGGAGAAATGGTCTGACAAAAAGGCTGTTGAAGAGTACTATCTTTTAGTGGAAGACGAAGCGCACGTGTTGCTCATTGTACCGCCTGAAGGCTCGAAATATCCGTTTTACTATGCAATTGGAGATGAAGCCGATACTGTAATAGATGATAAAGCAATTAAGTACTTTATAAAACAAGTAGAAGATTCTCGAGATAGTAAGGAATGGAACAAGCAATTATGTGAATTCGCTGACAAGTTGCTGGAAAGCTCAGAGACTTCTTGAAGCCAATGATGAACATGTAATAGGAGATTGATTCATATATGAAACGACTAAAAGATTTTGTAAAACAAACTTTTCGGTATGATGTAGACATGGCACTTTTTGTTGCGTGTTGCATGGCAGTTTGTCTGATGGTATATGGAATTATATCAACCATATTTCCTAACTCCAACATTGGTGGAAAAAAACCTCTTGAAGGAGAGTATGAAGTTGTGCAATATTTGCATGATGATAATATTTTTTCTAACCAAGAAGAATTAATTCAAGGACTGGAATACATGCGTGAGAAGACCAATATTCAGATGATTATTATAGCCTCTTCTGATAAATGGTCTGATGGTGCGGCTGTTCGCAAGTACTATCTAACTGTGGAAGATGAGGGACATATTCTGCTCGTGGTTCCACCAGAAGGATCTACAAATCAATTTCGATACGCTATTGGCAACAAAGCAAATCAAGTAATAGATAGTAAAGCAATGCAGTATTTGCTTAGCCAAGTAAGAAATTCTCGTGACGGAAAATATTGGAAAACAAAGATATGTGAGTTTGCCGATAAGTTAATCAGCTGAAAACAAGTATGTGCTAATTTGCATTTACATGTTGCAGCAACGGAGTATTCGTTTCTACGGATGCTCCGTTGCTGTTTATAAAATATTTTTATTCCAAAAAATATTTTTAGTGAACAAAAATGTTGTCTTTTTTGTCTAAAAGACTTATAATATAAATGGTTATAAATACCGAAAACTAATAGAAAACAAAGGACCAATAAAAATGATAAATACAGATGGAAATCCAGATTTTTTAAATGCATTTTTGGACTATACAACCTCGATTTTAAACAAATCGCCTGGTACTGTAAAAGAATATAACTATGATTTAAATAGATTTTTAAAATATATAATGTATCGTTTTAAATTAACAGATGAGAAAAATTTTGATGCAATAGATATTCATAATATGGATTTGGATACATTAAATAGAATAAAACTAGACGATATACATGCGTATTTGTTTTATTTGGCCAATAGTTGCCAAAGCAAACCAGCAACAAGAGCTAGAAAAACAGCTAGTATTAGGGTGTTCTTTAAATATATGTCGCAAAAGGCTGCAAAGCCAATGGACCATAACCCAGCACTAAATTTAGAGTCACCTAAAATAGGAGTACGTGTTCCTAGATACCTTTCTTTAGAGGAAAGTAAAAAACTTTTAGCTGCTACGAACAACGAAGATACGAGAAATAAGGAACGTGATTATGCAATTATTACATTGTTTTTAAATTGCGGAATGCGTTTATCTGAACTTGTTGGAATAAACATTAAAGATATAGATTTTGATGAAGCAAAAATGAATGTAACAGGTAAAGGCAACAAAGAACGTGTTATATATTTAAATAAATCATGCATGAGTGCATTAGACAATTACTTAGCAATACGACCTAAAACAGGCATAAAACAAGGCTCTGAGAATGCATTATTCTTAAGTGAGAGACTAGAAAGAATAAGCAATAGAACAGTTCAATATGTTGTAAAACAAGAATTGTTGAGGGCTGGTTTGGACACAAATAAATATTCAGTGCATAAATTAAGACACACTGCTGCAACGTTAATGTATAGGTATGGAAACGTTGATATTAGAGCACTTCAAGTATTATTAGGACATGATAGTATATCAACTACACAAATTTACACTCACGTTGATGACCAGCAAGTTAGAAATGCTGTCGAAGATAATCCTTTGGCAGACCTAGAAAGTGAATATGAAAAACAGAAGAAATTTGAAATATAATAGAAGATAAGAACCGATTATGACTAATCATATGTAATAAATCACGAAATAATTAGGAGAATAAATTGAAACAAAAAAGCGAAGAATATCGTATTATAAATGATATAAAATGCAAAATAGTGTATGAAAAAATAAAAAACACATATATTCAAATAAAAGATGGTGAAGTTATAATAAAAACTTCACCTCGTTCGTCAATTAAATATATTGAAGATGTTGTGAATAGTAAAGTAGATTGGATAAATAAGAAATTACAGGAACAATCTACCAAACAAAGCACAACGTATAAAAATGGAAGTACGGTAAGAGTATTAGGCAAGCCATATACACTAAAAATAATGTACGTTGATAGCAAAAGAAACACACTTAATATGGATAATCAATATTTATACTGTGATTTAAGCAGAGATTGCAAAGAAAATGAGCAAGAAAATGTAAAGAAATTAATTGATAAATTATATAAATACATTGCAACAGAAGAAGTTCCGTCAGCAATGGAAGATTTAAAAGTGCGTACAGGTTTAGCTCCGCTAGAATGCAATATAAAGAACTTAAAAGCAACATGGGGAATATGTTCTTCAAAGAAAAAAATAAGCATAAATCAAAACCTGATGGCTTACAGTAGGCATGCAATAGAATATGTATGCTTACATGAAATTTGCCATTTAAAACATATGAACCATTCAAAACAATTTTGGAACATGGTCGAATATTATATGCCTGATTACATGGAAGCAAAAAAGGAATTGAAAGGCTGAAACATTGATTTTTTGATGAAAGGATAGTGATAAAATGATTGATTTAGACGAAAATACTAAAAAGTTGGAGTCTTTAAAAAATAGACTAAAAGAAGTAGGTGACTCTCTTTGACATTGCTAGTTTAGAAGAAGAATTGCATGCATTAGAGAAAAAGACTGAAGAGCCTTCTTTTTGGGAAAATTCACAGAATTCTAGTAAAACGTTAAAAAGAATAAATGAACTTAAGAATAAAACAGAAAACTACAAAAAAATATCATCAACATTTGAATATATAGAAGAATTAAATGAATTAGTAAAGTCTGAAATTCAAGAAGGTACAAACCAGGAGGAATTAGATTCAGAAGCAAAAGAAATTTTAGACACAACAGAAAATCTTGAAAAAGACATAGAAAAGCTTGAAATAACAACGCTTCTATCTGGAAAATATGATAACAACAATGCAATTTTAACATTGCACCCTGGTGCTGGTGGAACAGAGGCTCAAGATTGGGTTGAAATGTTATATAGAATGTACTGCAGATGGGCAAACAGCAATGGATATGAAGTAAAAGAATTAGACTATTTAGCAGGTGATGAAGCCGGGATAAAAAGCGTTACATTTCTAGTATCTGGACCATATGCATACGGATATCTAAAAGGTGAAATGGGAGTACATAGATTAGTTAGAATTTCTCCATTTGATGCTGGTGGCAGACGCCATACATCATTTGCTTCATTAGAAGTATTGCCTGAAATAACAGAAGACGTTGAAATTAATATAAATCCAGATGATTTAAGAGTAGACACATACCGTGCATCTGGAGCAGGTGGTCAACACATAAACAAAACATCATCAGCAATCAGAATTACTCACATTCCAACAAACATAGTAGTTACATGTCAGTCAGAAAGATCTCAGATTCAAAATAGAGAAACGGCAATGAAGATGCTAAAATCAAAATTGCTTGACTTAAAAGAAAAAGAAAATAAAGATACAATAGATGACTTAAAAGGTGTTCAAATGGATATTGCATGGGGAAGTCAAATTCGTTCATACGTATTTTGTCCATATACACTAGTAAAAGACCATAGAACAAATTACGAAGTAGGAAACGTTCAAGCTGTAATGGACGGAGATTTGAACGGATTCATAGACAGTTATTTAAAATACAAAGCATCTTCAAATTCATAAATATATTAAATAAAACTCTTATATTTATTATGTTGTAGTTCCAATAGAAAATTCATTAAACCCTGTTCTAAAATAGACAAGACCCGAATATAATTAAATATATGAAATAGGGAAGGGGAAAGGCCTATGGACGACAGAAAGAACATGCCTCAAAATAATGGAAATGTAGTTCAAAATTTGATTTTAGAAAATAGAGAAAAGTTAACCATAACAGGAGTTGTAGATGTATTAAGCTTTGATGACCAAATAGTAATAGTAGAAACACAATTAGGATTACTTACTGTAAAAGGTGAGGATTTGCGAATAAATAAGCTTAGTATAGATAGTTTAGAAGTAATAATTGAAGGTCAAATTTACAATATGGGCTACAGTAATGATGAAATTGGCAAAAAAAATTCTGGTAGTTTATTAGGTAAAATTTTTAAGTAAAGAAAATAATTCATAACTGCAATATAATAATTTTATATATTTTCTGCAATAATGAAATGCAATTTTATATAAAAGATTGTACTGTATTTAAAAATTTAGTTTTAGCTTAGTGACTAGAAGGAGAATTAAAACCAAATATGAATAGCGAAATAATCAGCCAAATGCAGTATTTTGCAATATACATACTTTGCGGAATATCCATAGGAATACTCTTTGACATATTTAGAATACTAAGAAAATCATTCAAAACACCCGATTTCGTAACATACATAGAAGATGCCATATTTGGCATTATAACTGGAATTTTCTTAATATTTATCATATTTATATTCAATAATGGAGAACTAAGATTTTACATATTTCTTGCCCTACTATTAGGCAATGTTTTATATTTATCTACAATAAGCAAATATTTCATAAAAATAAACGTAAAGATAATTACAACATTAAAAAATACCATAATAAAAATATTCATGATTATTACATTTCCAATAAGAAAACTACTGTATTTATTTAAAAAATATATTCTTAGCCTAATTTTAAAACCATTCAAAATATTAACAATAAACGCGAAAAATGTATTTAAAACGAAAAAAATTAAAAATTTTTTACACATAAAAAAGGATTTTAAGAAATAATGTAGAAATATATAATTAGATATAAAAAAATTGAATTTTGGAGATAATTAGATGAAAAAAATTTATAAAAAGATAATAATAGCAATAT
>CAKOZB010000079.1 GCA_934131055.1 uncultured Clostridia bacterium
GTATGGCCAAATATGAGCTTCTGGGTATATTGTTATTGAATTTTTGTTTTTTATTCTTTCTTCTATTATTTCTAAGAAGTTTTTCATTGCCTTTATTTCTGATGGAATTGGAATTGCACCAAGCATTTCGACTAATGTTCCTGTTCCTCTTAATGAAATGTTTACTGGATTTACTATTAAAAAATTTCTTTTAGGATAATCTGCAACACTTGGTATAAATGTGTCTGCAAATGGCTGAGTATGGTTTGCATATATGAAATAACCTTGTTTTTTGCACTCTTTTAGCTTTTCTTTTCCAACAAATTTATGTTTAAATTTTATTCTTAAATAGCCCCATTTTATTGGCATACTTAGTACATTCTGAATAAATAATGAACATACATTCCAAATTAAACCTTTTTTATATTTAAATTTTTCGTCTATTACTCTTGATTGTATAGTTGCTGGAGCAAGTTCATCATTTAATTCATCACTATAATATAGAACTTTTTGTTCCATTATTTCCTCCACACGTATATTCCAATGGAATTCCATAAAATTTTTCATATACATTTTTCCATGTTTCAAAGTTTTTCTGTTTCATTATTTCTGTATTTTCTTTTTCGGTTAGTTTTTCGTCTGGATATATTGGTTCTTCCACGTTTATTGTATATTCTTGTATGTTGAATCCATCTTCACCAATAAGTTTACTGTCTTCCATTGTTATGAATATTGGTATTACTGGCACGTTATTTCTTGCAGCCAGCTTAAATGCTCCATTTTTTAGTGGCTTTGGTTTTCTGTAGTTCCACCACATGCTTTGCTCTGGATAGATTAATATATAATCTCCTTTTTGTAATATTGTGTCTACTGCTTTCATAAAGTTTACCATTGTTCTCTTATTTGAACTTAATGGTAATGTGTCGCAATTTCTAAAGAAGAAGCCATATAATCCTGGGAAATTTGTGTAATTTCCTTCTCTTATTACTTTGTATAGCCTTTTATCTTTTTCATTTTCAGACATTCTAAACACTTTTTCTACAGTAAAACAGTCAAATGGATTGAAGTGGTTACATGTTATTAATGCTCCGGTTTTTACTTTGTTTAAATTTTCTATTCCATTTACTTGTTTTATTATTAATTTGTTGTTTTTTAGTAAGTTATCTAGAAATCTTTCTCCCATTTCGTTGGCAAATATTCTTTTTATTTTGCTAGACATTTTTTCTCTAAGATAGTCTATGTTTTCTGGTGTTAGTACTATTGTAGGAGGGTCTTCTTCAACATCTACGTCAAATTTTCCTTCTCTTTCAAACTCTTCTATCTTCTTTAAAACTTCCAACCTATCTTGTGCTTTCTCTATTTGTCCATCATTTTCTTCTGATGCACTTCTTGTTTCTTTCTTTTCTCTTACTTTTATTGGTTGATTTTTTAACATTTCTTCAACTATTTCTTCTTCATTTTCTACTGCTTGTAATTTTTCTTGCCTTCTCTTTTCTTTCTCTTGTTTTCTTTCTTGTCTAGCCTTTTTCGAAATTGCTAACAATTTTTTTGTATCCATTAAAACTATCTCCTATTTTCTTCTATCATCGCCAACACAATCAGCTTCCAATTTAGCTAATTCTATAAGTTTTGAGCTATTTGCATCATCCTTTTCTTTGTCTGCATCTGTGTATTTGCTCTTCAAAGCTCTTATTTCATCATAAAATTCTGTCTCTTTTGCGTATTTCCAGAAATACTCGTGATATAATACATCATCGAAGTACCATGGTTTACATCCTAAATTATAATGTACTAAATTAATAGATCCTTCACGTTTTCCCATTGCTGGCATTCTGTTCCACTCAAACCCTAATAGCTTAACTCTACCTTTGCACAATCTATTCATGTAATCTTGGTCTTGTGCAACTTCAAATTTAATTTTTCCTAACATATATAAGAATTTTTCTTGGAACTTGTATTCTCTTAAAGCTTTTAAATTCATTACAATTATTCCTGCATTGAAATAATTGTTATAATCTATTACTCCAACAACTTTTTCAACATACTCTTGGAATACAGGTATTGCTTGCACTGCACCGTCTGGAATTCCTGCAATTAAATTATCTCCCATATCTGTGTTATATAAGTCTGCAATGTCTGCTAAAGTTACAGTATCGCTATCTATGTAAACTGCTTTATCATATTCTGGATAAAGCTCTGGTATAAACAATCTAAAATATGTTGTATTTGAAAAATAGTTACGTGTGTATAATTTATCCTCAATCTCATGTAATTTAGAACTTAAGTCTACAAATTCTATGCTAACATTTTCTGTTTCATATGCTTTTATTTTGTTTTTATTTTCTTCCGATACCTTTGTATATAATATTTTTATCTCATATTTATTTTCTTTTGATGAGTTTTCTATAACAGATTTTAGCGCTACTCCTAGAAAAGGAATGTATCCATCATCTACTGCCATGAAAACTGGTACTATATTTTTGCTCATTTTTTAATTTTCCTCCTATAAAAGTTGTTTTCAACTTTTCTCTATTTTTTTCGATAATATTTAATTTATATCTTCTATCTATATCCCATTTTTTTAATATTTTTTTCTCTGAAATTTACTTTTTCTCAATCATTTCAGATTTGCAACCACTTTGTTCAAATTCTTTCTTCCATTCCAAATATTCATTTAGGTCATCATCAAATCTAAAGCATTTTAGTTCTTTATGAATTCCATCAATTTGCCATTGTTTAAAGTTTTCTGTGTGTGGATATGGTTTATACATAAGCCTTTTACAGAAATGGCAAATAACTGTATCTTGTCTTCTAAAGCTTGCCTGCTCATTGAATTTTCTTGGTAATAAAAGTTTGCTAGTAGTACTCCAGAAAATAGCATCTTGGTCTGCAAATGGTAATTTTCTCTTCTTTATTAAAGCTCTTGCCTTTTCTAGTAAGCCCGTTTCTTTAATTTTATTTAAATTTAGCAATAACATTCCAGCATTAATGTAATCTGGTCTGATTATTTTAGAGCCATACTTTTCCTTAACGGCTGCATACTCGTATTCTTCAATATTTGTGTTGTATAATTCTGCTATGTCTTTTGCAGCCATCATATCTATATCTAAATATAAAAGCTTTTCTGGCATATTTGGAACTATATCTGCAAACAACCTTAACAATGTATAAGGCGTGCAATATGCGTTTTCATTCTTGCCATGCCCAAATTCTTTTTCATATATCTCTGTAACATCTATTTTGGTAACTTTGTTCTCTGGATTCTTTGATTTAATTACTTTATTTAAAAAATCAATTTGTTCATCACTCATCGAAATAAAATCAGGATTAATTCTAGAAACATCCATTGTGTATATATAACAATTTATTGCTTCGCTTGTTTTATTTGTAATAGATATAAGCTCTGTTAATGCTCCATCAAATACTTTATAATTACCACAAAAAAGTATATTTATCATAATTTTCCCCTATTATTTATCTTTATATACTAAATAATTATCAAACCCTTTTAATATCATTAAATGTGTCGTTTTCTATTATACTTCATTATTCAAATTTTTTCAACTTTTTTCGTCATCAAATTTTAGTATAGCAAATGACAGGGAAAAATTTCCTGCCATTGCGATATACTATGTGTTTATTATACGGTCACAGCCTGCTTTTGCTCATAAAGTTCAATAATAGAATTAAGCTCTTTTCCGCTCAGCATGCCTTTTTTCGTAAGCTCATTAACCAGCTCCTCTACCACTTCTTGGTGTTCGTCCAAGACCAGCGTTGCCTTTTTAGCCGCTTCTTCTAAAATTTTCTGGACTTCTCGGTTCACAATTTCGGTAACTGCCGGAGTCTGCATCTGATAATCCTTGTCGTTCAAAAAGATTTGGTTTTCTCCAAGTCTACTGGTCATACCATATTTGGTTACCATTTTAAACGCAATTTTCGTTGCTTTCTCCAAGTCACTCTCAGCCCCTGCATTGTTTTCAATTTTCATGAAAAGCTTCTCAGCAATTCTGCCAGCCAACGACTCTGCAATTACATCCATAAAATACGATTTATCACAGTTTACAGTTTTTTCTGTTGCATCAGATACAGTCACACCAAGATAGCCCTCAGAAGGAATAATCGAAATAGCAGTCACTTCCCGATTAATCAGCTTATCTGAGAAACGTAAGACAATAAAATGTCCTATCTCATGGTAGGCTGTGCTTCGCACCATCTCTTCGGACATGTTATGAAATTCCTCGAAATTTGCTCCGAAGTTTTTCATAATAGAAGCCCGGTCAACATGGTCTTTTCCACTCATTCGTGCAGTAACCATAGAAACATCAATCAGATCCTTAGTACGGTCCGGATTACTTGTATTGTGGTTGAAACACGAAGAATAGAAAATAATCATCTCGACCATTTTCTTGGAAATACGCACCTCATGGAATTCTTCCAGCTGTCTGATAGACTCTTTCAGCATGTCGTAAACTTCTGTAGTTTTAGGTTCTCGAACATTAATAGTTTTAAACCTACGTCTTAAAGCTCCTTCCATGCCAAATGTTTGTGCATATTCTTCATCAGTCGTTGCACCGATGACAATAGCATCTTCTCCAGCCAAAATAGGCTTAAGTGCATTAGACAGATCTTGTTTTTCTCCATGCGAGACAGCGCCAGCACCAACAATCATGTGAATCTCATCAATAAACAGAATAACATTATCATGTTTTTTCAGTAAATCGATAAGATCTTGGAACCGTTCCTCTGCTTGTCCTCTTAAAGGAGTTCCAGCAATAATGTTGTTCACATCCAAAGAAAGAACAATAAAATCATAGAACATCTCAGGACACCTTTGATTTACGATGTCAGAAGTTAACTTGTACACAATAGAAGATTTGCCCACGCCAGGTTTTCCAACAAGAATAACATTACGTTTGGTTTTCTTCATCATATTGCGCCAAATTTCTTCACACTCCTTATCCCTTCCCAGGATGTCACATTGTGCTTCATCTTTGAATTTATCATTCAAAACTGTGATACAGCCAGTAAGAGATGCTGGTATCTTGAATTCTTCTAATTCTTCTGCGATTGCACCTTCATAATGTTCCTTAAACTCAGGAACATTAATTTCTAAATCAGAAAAAACTTCGAGCATATTCTCAGATAAATTTTCTATAAAAGACTTGGCAACATCCTCATATGTTACTTCTTTTCTATTCTCTGCCATAGCCATGTCACTCGCAAAGCTAAATACGAAGGCCAAGTCCTGTGAAAATCTTGTACCAACATCCGTTGCACTACAAGTTTGTGCAATGCATGTTAAGAAAAGCTCTCCTTTTTCTGCAGAAGCAATCGCTTCTTGAAATCCTCTATTGTTATTTTCCTCCTGTTCTAGTAAATCCTTGTTTTTAATAAGCTTTCTGACTTCACTTACGATTTCTTCTAGTGTACTTTCAGAAGACACTTCTATTGATGTGGCAAAAAGCCGGTTCAAAAGAAGTGTATCAAATAGTACAAGTGTGTTCATCATCTCAAGATGGTATCTCTTAACAGCTTCTACCATCCGTTGAATGATATCCTTAACTTCCATTGATAACTCGATACCCATAGTATATACTCCTTTCTACTAGGATACGACACTCATTATAACATCATCTTCTGCCCTTTTCAAGCTTGAATGTACAATAATTCGACATTATCTGACTTTTTTCTGCGTTTAAAATAACTATTTACTTTTTCTAAAATATTTTTCTCTTTTACTCTTTCAATTCTTTTGCTAATTTTCCAATTGCTTTTGTTTCAATTCTCGAAACATAACTTCTAGATATTCCCATCATTTTTGCAATTTGCTTCTGCGTTTTTGGTTTATCTCCATTTAAGCCAAAACGCAACTCAATTATAGTTTTCTCCCTGTCTTTTAAAATTTCTCTAATCTTTTCATATAATTTTTTTACTTTAAATTTTAAATCAACCTCTTCTTCAATATTTCTCTCATTGTTCTCTAAAACTTCCTTTAATGTTACAGTATTATCATCTTTATCTTTTCCAATAGTGTCCTCTAAATAAACTTCTGCTCCGAGTTTTTTCGTGCTTCTCAGATACATGAGTATTTCATTGTCTATACATCTAGACACATATGTAGAAAGCCTTGCCCCTTTCTCAATTTTAAAACTATTTATTCCCTTTATCAAACCAATAGTACCAATAGAAATTAAGTCTTCTTGGTCAACATTTGTAGACGCATATTTTTTGCATACATGTGCCACCAACCTTAAATTTCTTTCTATTAATATGTTTCTCGCTTCTTCATCGCCTTCAGACATTCTAACTAAATAAGTTTTTTCTTCTTCTGATGAAAGTGGTTCTGGAAATAAATTATTGTTTGAAATATAACCTACAACAAACACTGCTGTTTGTAGAAATTTTAAAAAGCCCATTAAAGAAATGGTTAGCATACACGCACCTCCATTTTCGGTTGAAAATTGTAAACATTTTTAACCATCACTATAACACAATATATGAAAGAAAAATAAATAACGTGCATGACCACTTAAAATAATACTTTTTCGCAAAAAAAGACCAATTCACATTTTTATAAAGTCTCGCGCATTGTGCTTGGTAAGAGCTCCTTTGTACTTTTTAGAAGGTGCACTTCCAGTTTCTTTTAAAAAACATTAATTGGTCTTTGTTTATTTTTTTATACATTTTTTATAAAATTTTTCTATTGTAATTGCATATTTATTTTTTCAATTTTTCTATTTATTTCGTCAATATTACAGCCTTTTGATGGTTCATCTGTTATGTTGTATTTTTCTTTAAGTTTAATTATTTTCTCTACGCTTTTATCTATTTGGCATATGTCTATTTTTTGATTCTTGACATTCTTTTCTATTTTATGTATTGCATGAATTACTGTGTTGTGAGG
>CAKOZB010000080.1 GCA_934131055.1 uncultured Clostridia bacterium
GCAACTATTGGAATCCATCTTTGTACTTCTTTCTTGTCTGTTCCTGTTTTCTCGCAGTATAAATTTACGTATTTTTCTGCTAATTCTTTTTGATTTCTCATAGAGAATATTAAATATGTGTTTGCTACGTCTGCTGAACCATTTCCTTGTGTTGCGTGTGCCCAGTCGATTATCGCATATTCTCCATTTTCTTTTACTATTATGTTACTTGGAACGAAGTCTCCATGGCATAGTTTGTCGTGGTTTTTCATTCCTTCTAGTCTTTGTAGCAACTCATATTTTGTCGTGTCACCTATGTTTGTAGCATCTGTTATTTTTCTTCTATATTTGTCTTTTATTCTGTTTAATAGAGGTACTCTTTTTGATAGAACTTCTAATTGAATGCCTACGAAAAAGTTTAAATATTCGTCTTGTTTTTCTGGATGTTCTTTCATTAAAACATCTAGTGGCGTTCCCTCTACATATTCTGTAATTATAGCCCATCTCTCGTTTATTTTTGTAACTTCTTGTAATCTAGATATTTTTAAATCTGTGTTTTCTTCTACTCTTGATTGAATTAATGCCTCGTTTAATATATCTGCCTTCGAGTAGTTTTCTACGAATAATTTTATCGTCTTATCTCCGTCTCTATAAACAGTTTTCGTTTTTCTTTCAGCTATTGGATTTATCAAATTAAATTCCATTATCTTTCACCTCCATAATATGTTTTTAAATAAATTTCTTTTATTTCGCTTATTAATGGGTATCTTGGATTTGCTCCTGTACATTGGTCATCAAATGCTTTTTCGCTCATTTCATCCAATGTTGATAAGAAATCTTCTGCTGAAATTCCATAGTCTTTTATTGTTTTCTTGAAGCCAACTCTCTCTTTTAATTCGTCTATTTTGTTTATCAATCTTTCTAGTTTTTCTTGGTCTGTGTTTCCGCCTAAGTTTAAGCTATCTGCTATTTCTGCATATCTTCTTAATGCGTGTGGATACTCGTATTGTGGGAATGTTCCCATTTTTGTTGGAACTTCTTCTGCATTAAATCTCATTACTTCATCTAATACCAATCCAACTGTAACTCCATGTGGTAGATGATGGTAAGCACCTAATTTATGTCCCATTGAATGGCATATTCCTAAGAAAGCATTTGCGAATGCCATACCAGCCATCGTTGCTGCGTTTGCCATTTTTTCTCTTGCAATAGGGTCGTTTGCTCCTTCTTCATAAGCTCTTGGCAAATATTCGAATATTGTCTTGATTGCTTCTATTGCTAGGCCGTCTGTAAATTCAGTTGCCATCATAGAAACATAAGCTTCTATTGAATGAACTAAGGCATCAATTCCAGATGCTGATGTAAGTCCCTTTGGAGCATTCATCATCATATCTGCATCTACTATTGCCATTTTAGGAAGCAATTCATAGTCTGCAAGTGGATATTTTTGACCTGTTGTTTCGTCTGTTATTACCGCAAATGGTGTTACTTCTGAACCTGTTCCTGCTGATGTTGGAACTGCTATAAAGTAAGCTTTCTCTCCCATTTTAGGGAATGTGTAAACTCTTTTTCTAATATCCATGAATCTCATTGCCATGTCTAGGAAGTCTACTTCTGGATGCTCGTATAGAACCCACATTATTTTTGCTGCATCCATTGCAGAACCACCACCAATTGCTATAATGCAATCTGGTTTGAAGGCATCTATCAATTTAGCACCTTCTTTTGCACAAGCAAGAGTTGGGTCTGGAGCAACATTGAAGAATGTTTCGTGAACTATTCCCATCTCATCTAATTTATCTGTTACAACTTTTGTGTAACCATTTTCATACAAGAATGTATCTGTTACTATAAATACTCTCTTCTTATTCATTACGTTTTTAAGTTCTTCTAAGGCTACAGGCAAGCAACCTCTCTTCATATAAACCTTTTCAGGTGCTCTAAACCAAAGCATATTTTCTCTCCTTTCGGCTACTGTTTTTATATTTAATAGATGTTTAATTCCAACATTTTCTGAAACCGAGTTTCCACCCCAAGTTCCACATCCAAGTGTTAAAGATGGAGTAAGTTTAAAGTTATACAAATCTCCAATTCCACCTTGTGATGATGGTGTGTTTACTAAAACTCTGCAAGTTTTCATTTTGCTATAAAATTTTTCTATTTTTTCTTTTTCTGTAACAGTATTTACGTATAGAGATGAAGTGTGTCCGAGTCCTCCATCTTCTATCAATCTATATGCCTTTTCAAGAGCATCGTCAAAACTGCTTGATTTATACATTGCAAGTACAGGAGATAATTTTTCGTGAGCAAATTCTTCAGATAAATCCACGCTTTCAACCTCTCCGATTAAAATTTTAGTATTTTCTGGAACACTAACTCCAGCAAGTTCTGCTATCGTGTGTGCTTTTTGACCAACTATTTTAGCATTCAAGGCTCCATTTATGATTATAGTCTTACGAACCTTTTCCGTCTCTTCAGGATTCAATATGTAACATCCTCTTTTAACAAATTCGTCTTTTACCTTATCATAAATCTTGTCGCTTACTATTACAGATTGCTCAGAAGCACAAATCATTCCATTATCAAATGTTTTAGAATGTATAATCGAGTTTACTGCCAAGATTACATTAGCACTCTCGTCAATAACAGCAGGAGTATTTCCCGCACCAACGCCTAGAGCTGGCTTTCCACTAGAATAAGCAGACTTAACCATGCCAGGTCCACCAGTCGCAAGTATAATATCTGCAGACTGCATTAGCATATTTGTAAGTTCAAGTGACGGAACATCAATCCATGCAATAATGCCTTCTGGAGCACCAGCCTTTACTGCCGCCTCTAAAACAGTTTTTGCAGCCTCTATAGTAGACTTTTTAGCTCTTGGATGAGGGCTAATTATAATTCCATTTCTAGTTTTCAGCGCAATTAAAGTCTTAAAAATTGCCGTGGAAGTTGGGTTAGTCGTTGGAATAACAGCAGCTATAATACCAACTGGCTCAGCTATCTTTTTAATTCCATAACTATCATCTTGATAAATTACTCCACAAGTTTTTTCATTTTTGTATTTATTATATATATATTCTGCCGCATAATGGTTCTTAATTACTTTATCTTCTACTATTCCCATTCCAGTCTCTTCTACTGCCATCTTAGCAAGTGGAATTCTAGCTCCATTCGCAGCAATAGCCGCAGCCTGAAATATTTTATCTACCTGCTCTTGTGAATATTTCGAAAATTCCTTTTGTGCATTCTTAACTCTCTCTAGTGTCTTTGCCAAAGTTTCAACGCTGTCAACACATTCGTATTCACTCATTAAAAATTCCTCCTTATGTTCTAAATTTACGCCTATCATATCAAAAAACTAATAGTTTTACAACTATTAGTTTACAATTTTTTCGTATACTTCTTTTAATATTTCATATTTTATTTCTATTATCTTTTTATAGAAATTTTTTCTTATGTCTGATATTTCTTCCATATTCTCTATCAATTTATAGATATTATCAATTTTTATTCTTTCAAATACCCTTCTAATAGCATCATTGCAATCTTTATTTTCCATTTGTTTCAAAAATGACATATAATTTATCTTTTTTCCATTTATCTTAATACATGAATAACAATTTATTGCTAAATTTTTTAATTCTACATCGCTCAATTTAGAAAGTTCACAATCTTCAAGCATCGGATTTAGGCAAGATCCACAATCATATATTGGTGAAAATTTTATTTCATTCATTTCTGTATTTACTAAAAATCCCCAATTTCCATTGTGTCTATCTGTATTTCCAATTAAAGCATCTATAATAAACATATCCCAAAATTTTTTCTTAGTTTCATCAGAATTTATCATTTTGTTTTCATCAATTACATCCATAATGTCATCTAATTCTGTTTCGATTTTTTTATCTGGGTTTGTACTCAATGCTAAATTTTCGAATTCATATAAAATATGATTCCTGTCTGTAAAGTCCTCACATGCACAAACTATTTTTTCTCTTTCATTGTATTTATAAATTGCAAGCATTGTATTTTGCACATTAAATCCACACAATCTAAATATATTACTTCCTACATATTCGGAAAAGGCATTATTTATATATGATATATTTTTTCCTTTTTCTCTTATTGGATCTGGAAATTTTACAAGATATTTCTTTCCCTCATAAACTAGTGTTTTCTTCTTTTCTGAACCTTTATAATAATTGATTTCTTCTATTGCATTTGTTAAATCTAACATACTATACTCCTCTATTTTTGTGCATTTATAGTAAACCTTCTTTTTCTTCAGCTTGTATCCATTTTAGTCTATTGATGCATTGTATATTTTTACTATTGCATTGTTTAATGCTGTATCAAATTCTTCTTGTGTTTGATGTGCATTTAAGTCTTGTAATAATGCTCTTGAGAAGCTTGCTATCATTCTGTTATTTTTAGCAAGTAATTCACATGCTTCGTCTATTTCGTATCCGCCAGATAAAGCAACAATTCTTACAACACAGTCGTAATCATATAAATCTAAGTAATGGTTTGCAACTGTTGGTATTGTAAATTTAAACATTATTTTGTCTGCTGGATTCCATTCTTTTAATTTTCTTATTATTTCGTCTTTTAATATTTTTTCGCAAAGTTCTTTTTGCTCTGAATGTATGTCTACTTCTGGTTCGATTATTGGAACTAATCCACCATCGCATATTGTTTTAGCAAATTCGAATTGTTGGTTTACAATGTCTCTTATTCCTTCTTCGTTTGCTTCATATATTACAGATCTCATCTTTGTTCCAAATACATGCTTTTTGCTTGCTTCTTCTATTTCTTCCTTTAAGTTTGGAATTTCTTTCATTAACTTTACGCCATTCTTTTCTTCGGCTAATCCCTTATCAACTTTTAAGAAAGAAACTATTCCCTTTTCATCCCATAAATAATCTGCTGTAAATTTTCCATTTACTTCTGACATCATTGTTTTTTCGAAAAGAATTGTTCCTAAAATGTGCTCATTTGTGAACACTTTGCTTGTCATAACTCTTTTTCTCATTTCATGGATTAAGTTGAACATTTCCTCTTCTGAGCTATATTCACTTTCATCTATTCCATAATTTTTTAGAGTCTTTGCACTGCTTCCACCACTTTGGTCAAGTGCTGCAATAAATCCTCTTCCATCTCTCATAATTTCATACATTTTCTCATTCATTTGTATTACCTCCATATATATAGTTTTTATCATAATTAAAAATATATGCTTAAATCATACAATTTTCATTTAGATTATACTTATTAAAATCATAAAAGTCAACTATTTTATTGTTTTCAACGCTTCACTCGTTATCTTATCCTTATCAAATTTTTGATATATAAATATTAAAATTGCAACTGCCACTACGATTATTCCATATAATAAAATTCCCAATTTCCAGTCACCAACTGCAATATTTGCTCCAGCAAGTGTTGATGATATTACTGATGGAAATCTTGCAAATGTTGATATTAATATAAATTTTAATGGCTTTATTGGTAGCAATCCTGCAATGTATACTAATAAATCTTTTGGTGTTCCCGGCAATAAAAATAGTATTAACATTATCATTTCAATCTTTTTTGGATTTTGAAAAAGTTTGCTGTTTTCTATTTTCTTTACTTTGTTTTCATCACAAAATTCATATACGAATTTCTTTCCAAATTTTCTAACCAATAAGAATATTACGGTAGAGATAATCCATGCTGAAGCCATAATAAAAACTGTGCCCCACAGTCCTCCATAACACATTCCTGCTAGAATTTCAATCGGTTCACCCGGTATTATAAATAAAAATATTTGTGCAACCTGAAGCCCAAACAGAGATAACAATCCCCATATTCCAGAGTTATCCACCCTTTGTTTAAAAGCGGTTTGTCCTTCTACTGTTGATAAATTTTTCATTACAGGAAACAAATATATTGTTGCTCCAATACATATTACAAGTGCTATTATAAACATTACTAGTTTTAATATTTTTACTTTACTCATTATTTTACCACATTCCTTTTTCTATATAATATTCCGGTTATTTTAAAATTCTAATTATACGTTTTATAAATTTGCCACATTCAAAATCGGCGTTTCAGTAATTTTATACTCTTTTAATGCTCCCTTGTATTCCAATCTTATATTCTCCAAATGTAAAAAATCCTCCGGCTTTACTATATCTGGTAAATTATTCTTAATTTGAGCTTTTTTCATAGCATATTTCACAAATTCTGCACAATAAAAAGCTTTTCTTCTCTGAATCCTCATGTGTAAAGCAACTGCAACAAGTCCGATAAAATTAAATTTATATTCTTGAGATGTTGCCTCAACCTTATGTATTATTTGAGTCAATCTATTATATTGTTCGTCAGAAATTATTATAGAGTAGACTGCTGTTTGAGTATTTTTAAATCTTTTAAATGTTCCAATATTTATACCTTCATGCACAAATCCCCCTATAAATGGATTATATGGCTTCAGCCTTCCAAAGCTGTACATCATCGTCAAATTTTCATCTAATCCAATAGACACATGCGAATATTCGGCTCCTGTATATACCTTTACAATCCTTGAAAGTACAGTGCCACTATATGTTAAAATTATATAAATGCGTTTCAAATTTTCCTCCTTAAAAGAAACAATTTAGTTTCTTCTTAATCTTATGCTATTTGCAAATGGATTATAGCATAAGAGCAAGTAATTTACAATAATTACTTGCTCTTTGTTATAGCTATCCTAAGTTTTTCAAATACAAATTCGGCTAATGGTAAAGAGTAGCCTTTTAGCCAACTCTTTATTGAATTACTCCCAGTTCTTTCTCACATCATCTGCTATCTGAACATTTGGGAAAGTAAAGCTAACCTTGTTTCCATTGATTGAGTACTGAACTCCCTTTTC
>CAKOZB010000081.1 GCA_934131055.1 uncultured Clostridia bacterium
ACCATCAACTTGTTCCAAGGTAATAGCGTTATACCAGTTGTACTTATAGCCCTGATAAGAGTTATTAGTCCAAGGGCCATCGACGCCAAATGCCATAGAAATAGCCAACTTACTTGCCTCATCTTTATTGAGACCTGCAGCAGTCGCCTGTTTCATATAGTCGTTTACTCTACTCCAGACTTCATTGGTATTATCCATGTAGTCTTTCAGTCCCATGTCCTTATCGTTCCACTTTCCATGGCTGCCATCTGCAAAAGCTTCCTGTCCAGCCTTATCGCCAAAATAGAAGCTCAACAGTTCCTTGTAGAAAAGTTCATAACTTGCCGAAGCAATTTCTTCTTCAGGCCACTTCATCTGGATAAGAACTTCGCCATTGTTGCGTTTCATTACCGTAGAATACTTTCCAAAATAATCCGGATAGTCTTCCAGGAGTTTATTGTACTGCTCTTCAGTAATAGAATACTGATCATCAGCCATCCCTCCCTGCATATCAACAACCATCTCAGGATGTTCTTTTGCAAGGTCAGTAAAGTTCTCGTAGCTACTCCCAAGCTTTCCGTTGTAATAATCCAACAGATAGTCGGTAAGAGCCGTCTCGCCAGTATAACCAGCTTTTTCAAGATAGCTATACATGTTAAGAACATGATTGAGTTTTACTTTAGACGACGAACTTACTCCAAAGAGTTCCTGCATAGGAACAGACTTTGCAATCGCACCAATACTTTCGGCAGAAAGCTTCTGACCATCAAAACCCCTAAAATCTGTCAGCTTTTCATTAGAAGAAGTATCTGCCGTTTCGAGTCTAAAAGACCCATCCTTATACCGATAAGTATGACCATTAGATGTGGTAATCTCAATGTCAAACTTATTAGAATCGGATGGCACACAAGTGTACTCGCCATCCTTGTTACCAGTAACCTGTCTGTAATATTCATTGAGTTCATCAATAACTTCAGAAAGGTCGATAACCACATCTCCGTCGACATCTTCTCCAATGTCATAATAGATCTTGAAGACACCATCTTCAAAGGTAATATCATACTTAGACGACACGCCTTCAGAAGTAGTCGGCTGATTAGACGGATCTGTCTCAGGTTTGCAAATCTCTTTTACAGATGTCTCACCCGAATCATCCACAAAATTTTCCACAGTCTTTTCTTCATACGGCTCTGCAGGTTTGTTTGCTTCTTCTTCATCAGAGGGTTCTTTGTTTTTTTTCGTTTCCCCTTCATCAGAGGGTTCTTCGTTTTTTTCCACTTTCTCTTCGTCAGAGGGTTCTGCGGGTTTGTCTGCTTTCTTTTCGTCAGAAGGTTCTGCGGGTTTGTCTGCTTCTTCCTCGTCAGAAGGCTCTGCAGGTTTGTCTACTTCTTTTTCACCAGAGTCCTCTACAAGATTCTGCTCTACTTCCGTATCTTCGAGCTCAGAAATCTCAATGATGTAATGTCCATCAGCGATGTTCCGTTCGAAAGGTTCAACAGCCGAAGCAGAAACACCCACTACCTGTGCAAACAGAGTAGCAGATGCAACAGTCAGTGCTAACATTCTTATCTGACGGTCTCTCTTCCGGTTAGAAACATGTTCTGCCCTGTGAATAAGCTTTTTCATAAGGGATACCTCCTTAACTTATAAAAATGTGAATATTCAACCAGTGCTTCATAGCACCTAATTGCTAATATACCATTTTCTGGTAATCAATTCAATATGTATTTGTAATTATTTTACATTTTTCATCTTCTTTTTTCGACATTGTTCTACATTTTTTCATTTTTATATATCATAAATATTCGCCTTTAATATAATTTTTTGAATTTTAGTTTTATCATCTAAAGATATATTCCAAGTACTTCCAGCAATACTTCTTTTTATTTTATGTTCTTTTGCCGGTTCTCCTAATAGTTTATTTAATTTTTTCTGTAAATCTACTTTATTAGTACATATAGAAAGAATATTTTCGCTATATAGTACATTTATTGTTGTTTCTGTTTCTGATTTATTTGGTTCTTTATATATCTTTTTCATAGTACTTCCTTTATTTAATAGTGTTGCTAGACCAAAAGATTCTCGTCTAGCAACCTTAGAAAATTAGCTTTTCCCAAAAAATTCATGATTTAATTGAACTAATTAGTCATCATCATGCCATCTCAAGGACCAAGCACTGTTTTCAAATCTGTTTATAAAATCTTTTGACTCAAACTTATAGTCTCCTTTATACCTCTTTGCTTCAATGCTTCCCCATAAGAATCCACTAAGAATAAGAATTGCTACAATGCCTAAAGCTAATAATAAACTCATAGCATTTTCTCCTTTCTATGCAAAAATCACGAAATTCATAACATAGCTAAATGCTATATTTTAAGCTTGTGTAATTATATCACATTTTTCTAGATTTGTAAGCTTTTTAGCTAAAAATAGCAATTTAAAATTATTTACAACTAACATTAAAAGTGATATAATATATAAGTTCGCAATTTACACATCTGATGGAGAGTTATTCTCCAAGGAGGACACACAATGAGTTTTTTCAAAAAGAATCAGCCCGAAACTACCACGCAGAAACCTTCTGAAGAAGAAAAGAAGTACAATGCTGCTTGCCTGAACATGGAGATTGCTACTGGCAATTTCAAGTACATGTCTCAGGCAGATATTTGCGAATGTGTGGAGAGCTGCCGCCGGGTTTCTAAGTAAAAGCTCATAAAAAAGAATGTATTCTTTTCTCATCCTGCAAAGGGTGAGTTTTTCTTTTATTAATTATTCAATTTCATCTCTTTTATATATCTGTATATTTCTCCCCAATTATATAATATTTTAATATACTCATTCTCACTCAAATCATATGATGGTGCATCTTTTAAATATATTGTTTTTATTTTCTTGCAAGCTATACTTTCACAGTTTTTATAAAAATCATCAATCATAATATCAATATTCTCTTTTATGCATACCTCATCTTTATTTTCTGTCGCCCAATAACATTTATCAAAGATATCCATTTCATTCTGTTTTAATATTTCTTCAGTTAATTTTATCATATCTTTATTAATGCCGCCTCTTGCCGTGATTAGTATCAACTTATGCCCATCTTGTTTCAATAATTTTAATACTTTCTTCACTCCTGGCATAAAATTTGACTCTAATGTAATTTTCTTATGATATTTACTCAAGAAATTTTCTACCTCTTCTTGTGTCCATTGAAATCTATCTTGAAATTTTAATTCTCTATTGTCTAATTTACTATTTCTCTTTAACTTTATAATATCATATAATTCTGAATATACTCTAAACTCTTTTTCAGAATCAAATACAACTCCATCTAAATCTATTCCTATTTTCATTGATAATGCTCCTTTCACAATTTGAATACTGTTTTAGGTTTATTAAATTTTTGAAATTATATTATTCCAGTCTTAAAATTTTATAGTAATTTATTAATTAAATCATTTAATTCAGGAATTTTGTATATTCTATGATATCCATCAAAATGATTATAATACTTTAAATATATTCCTTCTGAATTAGTATCATTTAAAAATCTCGTAAATTTTTCTAAATTATTGTCATTTTCGTCTGAATATAAACAGTATTTTATACAATTCATGTTTTTTGCATAATTCAACGCATCTTCTTTTAAATAAGCTTGTTTTTTCACTTTCACAATATAGTCATCTCTAGAAGATGGATACTCATAACATGCTCCTGGAGCTACCGCTATATAAGTTTTCGGAATATAGTTACATTCTTTACAAAACCTAATAAAATAAGCATTTCCTATTGAATGTGCAATGATAATAGAATTGTCATTTAATAGTTTCTTATTCATATAATCTTTTAATATCTCTTTAAATCTTTCGTATTTTGATTCTTCTCTTATAGGGAATTTGGGCATTGTCACTTTAACACCTAATTTTTCATAGTATTCTTTTATATCTTTTCCCCACATTTCTAATGTATCACCATTAAGAGAGTGTAAAACAAATATATTAGTTTTACTGTTTTTGTTACTACAGATATTAGAAGTTAGAGTTATATCAAATTCACCAAAACCTTGTTTTTTATAAAATTCAATAGCATTAATGTTTTTTGCACTTGCCAGAACCTTTAAATTATTAATATTTCTATTTTTGCAATATTCTTTAAATTTATCGATTAGTTGTTTTCCAATACCTAAACCTCTATATTCATAATCAACCAACATATTATTTATCTCGCCATACTGTACTATCTCATATGAAACTTTTTCATTAATTGTTCCAGCTAAATATCCAATTATGTTCTTATCTAATACCGCAACGATAACATATTCGTTATTAATTAAATCTTCAAAATATTTTCTACCTTCTTCTGATAACGGCCACTCAACAATTAAAGTAGAATCAAAATTTTCTTTTTCTATTTTAAATAATTCATAATTTAAATTTTGAATAGCATTCAAATCTTCTAAAGTAGCCTGTCTTATTATAATCTTCTTCATCGTTTCAACTCCTTAATTATTATTCAATATATGTAACATCTATGTTATTTGTATTGATGATATTATCTCTACTATGAGTATTTCTCTAACGTGAACATTGTCCATATCTCCTCACATACAAAATTATATAATACTTATCAATCATAATCAAATATATACTTTTAAATTTTTATATTCTTTTATGTAGTTAAATTTTTGTAGTTAAAATATGAATGAATTACGTTCAATTCTTCTTTATTCTTATAATAATCACAACTATTTTTACTTTTAATTTTATCAGACAAATAAGTAATATTATCTAAAAAATTGAAAACTATTTCTGACAATACGTCATTACAACAAAATTTTGGATGTAACATATATACGTTATAAAACTCATTTATACATTTATTTGTCCAGTCTTTTAAGACATCAGATATATTACCATCAATATTTGAAAAGGTTGATAACATATAATTATTTTTAATATCAAAATTCTTTACTAGTGTATCATTACTTCCTTTATATATTTTATAGATTCCTAAAATAAAACCTTTTGCCGCCTTATTATAAGCAATGCCAAATTTCCAGACATTTGGAAACAAAGTATCTTTTATAATCTTTAAATCATGATCAAAACGATAATTAACTTTATCAATTTCTTCTTGCATTAATTAATAATATTTATTAGGACCATTCACGTATGAGGTTACTAATGCATTTTCGTCCTTATTAATTATTAACGTTTTAAGTTTTGCATAATTGACTATTTGTTCTATAAATCTATTTTCTTCATATAAATCACCATCATCGAATTTTATTCTCTTGGTCTCCTGATTATTAAAATTTATTTTTTTTATATATTCTTTAGTAATTATCTTATAATATAATTTTTTATTTTTAATGTCACTTAAAAACAACACCACTGGATTAAAAGATTTATTATATTTTACAACATTTAAAACTTTTGTATCACAATCATAATTATATGGTTTGTTTTCATCATATTCTTCTGGTAATGTTTTACTTTGAACTTACACAATAATTCTATCATGCTTGTTTTTATCTAAAATACTGATTCTACCATCTAAACCAGGTATTTTATCTGCTTCAGTTATTCTTACTTTTATTCTATTATTTTTTTCTAATAAGTCCCTAATAAGAGAAATTGATTTACTTTCCTTAAAATCATTATCTGATATCTTTCCCATATTAACTTTTTTATCTAGTTCAAACATAAATTCATCCATAATGCCAATTCCTCCTTTCTATAGTTATCAAAGAATCTACACATTTTTATTATATCATTTATTATTACAATCCGATATTTTTTACCATTTTATCATATTTTTCTTTCAAAACGGATATCTAACAACACCAGTTCCATCTTTTTTCTTATTCTAATCATCTTATCACTCTACTTATCTTTTATTTATATATAAAAATAGAGTATTCGTATATGATAAACTCTATTAATTCTTCGCTTTATCATCAATTTTTTTGCTTATTAATTTTAATGTTTCTAAATATTCTTTTTCCACAGGACTTATTGTTTTTACTTGATATTTCTTATATTCTCCTTTGGCTTTTTCAATTGCTTTGTTATGACTAATTGTACCTGCACCAACAAGTAACTTTTCTCCAGTACTAGAAAGGATTGTATCTAGCTGTTTAATATAATCTTCCATATGCATTGGATTATGTCTAATTGCTTGTATTTCAGCAAAATCAAAATATCCAGATACCAAATTATTTAAAATTTTTAGTTCTTCTTCAGTTAAATAATTTTTAGCAATTAGAACATCTTGTAATGCTGGAATATCTCCTTTAAATGTAGTTAGTCCCATAAAAGGCTTTTCTGAATCCGCTCTTTCATAAATTATTTCTGAGGCTGTATGTCCATGCGTAGCGAAGTGAAGTTTATTTTGAACGATTTTGAAGAATTCTAATGTTTTTTCATCTTTTGGATTATAATCTACAGCAGTTGCATACAAATCGAGAACTTGTCTATATAATACTTTTTCAGATGATCTTATATCTTTAATTCTAGCAAGTAATTCTTTCCAATAATTACCTCCGCCATTGCCTTTAAGTCTTTCATCATCCATAGTGAAGCCTTTAATCATATATTCTTTTAATCTTTCAGTCGCCCATTTTCTAAAATTAGTAGCAACTTTGGATTTTATTCTATATCCTAAAGATATAATCATATCTAAATTGTAATATTTAACTTTTCTTTCAACTTTTCGATTTCCTTCTTTTTGAACTGTCAAGAAT
>CAKOZB010000082.1 GCA_934131055.1 uncultured Clostridia bacterium
CTTTAGAATTATTATTTTCTATATAGTATTCACCAGTTGCATCTTCTGTTTTTAATTCTATGTCTCTGCCATCTCTTTGCAAATAAGTTTTACCATTATTTGTAATTACAGAATTGCCACTCTTGTCCTCTAAAAAATAATTTGTTAAATTTGTTATAGTTGCAGTACCATTTGATGGAACTGTATTTTTATCAACTTCTTTAGTAGTAATTAAATCACTTGTTATAATTTGTCCTGATACTACGTCACTCTTCAAAATACATACTTTAACATAGTTTGCAGCCATTTTTGCCTGTTCATCTTGCAATTTTTTCATTTGTAAAAATAGATATGCGACTATTAACGCCATAATTATAAAAGTAATTAACACTCCTAATATAAATGAATTTCTCGCTTTTTTTTGCATTGGATTTGTAGCCATACTTTTTTCCTCCTAAAAGTCAATATTTTGACAAAATTATTACTTATATAATTGTACAACAAATTAAGGGTAAAAACAATATTTTTTTTACTGTAATTTAAGTTTAATTGTATTGTAACATTTTTGTAATATATTCTGATGATTAGCAAAGAAAAAGACTAGGTCTGCACCTAGTCTTTTCATGTTCTTTGAAACATTTATTGCAATTGCTATAATTATAATAGCACTTTTTTTATTATATGTCAAACAAAAAATTTCATTCATATTTTATATAATCTATCTTCTACATCTATAATTATATCCATTGTAATTTCTATTTAAATTATAACTGCAATTTCCTCTGTAACAGTTACCACAAGAACAACTACATCCATTGTTATTATTGTTTTCATCTATACTGTTATCTCCATTGTCTATTACTTGGTTTGCATTTAATGTATTTGTATTAATGTTTCGCGCATTTATGTTTCTTAATGTTATTCCATTACACATAAGGTTGCATACTGCTCTAAATATTAAAGCCGTAATATATGAAATTATTGTGTATACCACCGTAAATATTAGTAATCTTATATCTCCTACCGAAAATGTAACTATTAAAAATATTGCAAAAAAAGTTGCTGCTACAAGCCATGTACATTTAAGTATTTTCTGTAGGACAATAGATAATATAATAACAGCAAGTGGTATTGCAAAAAATAATAGTAATAAATCCATATTATATCACATTCCTCTCTAAGTTTATGTTTATATATAATATGGGTTCTTACTATTATTCGTTACAAATTTAATTATATACAACCTGTACTAAATACAATCCGTGTGCGGGAAGTGTTCTTCCTGCTCTTTGCCTATCTTTTGATTCTATTATTTCTGGTATTTCTTCTGGTTTAATTTTTCCAAGTCCAACATCCAATAATGTTCCTGAAATTATTCTTACCATGTTGTACAAGAAGCCATTTCCAGTTAACTCTATTATTATGTTGTCTCCTTCTTTTCTTACTTCTGCTTTATATATTGTTCTTACACTGTTTTTTCCACTTGTTCCACTAGATTTAAATGCCTTGAAATCGTGTTCACCCTCAAAATATTTTGCCGCTTCTTTCATCTTTTCTGCATCTAATTTTATTGGAAAACAGTATTGTAAATTTCTATATATAGCTGTTCCATATTCGGAATTGTTTATAACATATCTGTAAGTTTTTTGTTTTGCATTGTATCTGCTATGGAATCTCTCATCTACTTCTTCTGCCTTTTTTATTATAATGCTATTTTTTAATTGAGAATTTATTGCTATTGCCATTTTTTCTATTGGCATATTAGAGTTTGTTTTAAAATTTGCAATTTGACCTAATGCATGAACTCCAGCATCGGTTCTTCCAGAACCGATAAGGTCTACTTCTTCTTTTGTTATATTAAATATTGCTCTTTCTATTTCTCCTTGAATGTTTAATTTATCTGGCTGTTTTTGCCATCCATTATAGCATTTGCCATCATATTCTATGGTAAGTCTTATATTTCTCATATTATTTGTCTGCTTCCTTATTTTCTTTACTCTCTTCTTTATCTTTTTTCTTTAGCTCTTGAATATTCTTCAATCTTGCTAATTTGTTCTTTTCTTTATCGTCTAATCTGTTTGTTATGATATTTTTTATTAATATTTTTTTCAAAGCATCTTCTTTAACATCTACAATTAGAGTTCCATCTTTTGCAATAGATATTTTTCCAGACTCTTCTGATACGACTATTGCTATTGCATCATATTCTTTAGAAATTCCTACTGCTGCTCTGTGTCTTGTTCCTAATTCTTTTGAAATATCTGTGTTATTTGCAAGTGGCAGTATACATGCTGCTGCAACAATTCTGTTATTATTAATTACAACTGCACCATCATGTAATGGAGTCTTCGGAACGAATATATTTACCAATAATTGTGGAGATATTTCAGAATTCATTTCTATACCTGTTGATATAATATCACTCAAGCTAATATCTCTTTGAATTACGATTAATGCTCCTGTTTTTGTTTTTGCGAGTTCTTCTACAGCAATTACAATCTTGTAGATATCTTCTCTTGTTTTAGTTTCTATGCTCTTGTCCATTCCAAATAAATTTGTAAACTTGTTTGTTCCAATCTGTTCCAACCCTCTTCTTATTTCTGGTTGAAATATTACAACAAGTGCAATTACTCCAGAAGGCAAGAACGCTGTTAAAACAGAGTGTACTATTGTTAAATTAAGTATTCCACTAAGCCATGTTATAAGAATGAACAAAATTATTCCCTTTATTAATTGCAATGCTCTTGAACCTTTTGCTATTTGAAACATTTTTACTACAATAAATATGACTATTGCTAAATCCAAAATTAATGATACTAGTTTAATCGGATATTCTTGTAATAGCTTAAAATATTCAGATATACTATTGCTCCATGTTGATACTATACTTGTTATAAAATTTTCCTTCATTTTTTGCTGTCCTTTCTTCGTGAAAAATAAGTCCATCATTATAAAACATTTAGACGTTGTTAAACTCTGTTTCTAGAATTTAATCAACGTCAAATTTTATTATTGCATTAGGTAAAATATAAGTGTTGCAGACACTGCCAATACCATTAATAAAGCTAAAAGTGCTGCCATTACTTTTACAAATATTTTTCCTGCCTCATGTTTTTTCTTTGCCATAATTTTCATATTCCTTTCTTGTGTTAACTATTTTATTTCTACACTTTCATACTTATTTTAACATTTTTTTATTATTATTTCAATAATTCTGCTAATGTTATTATAAACATTGCATGAGACCAACCTAAGCCAATTGCCCAACTAGGCTTCATTGTGCTATTATCAACTTGTTCTGATATAAATCCTAATGAAGATGTACTGTTTACAACAAAATTAAAACATTCTTGTGCCATCTTCTTATTTCCTGCTTTTAAATAATACATTGCCATCCACAAGGTTGTAACTGGCCATGGGTATTTTCCACCCATGTAACTGTCTTGTTCAAATCTTAAATATCCACCTGTATATGTACGTAGTGTCATGTTTATTTTTTCAACAGTGTTTAAAACTTTTTTCTCATCAGCTCCAAACAATTCGAATGGATAAACAGCTCCTATTGTACTAATATCCATTTTACTATCTTCTGTATTTCTGCGTAACACTTTAGTATTTTCATCATACAAATTATTTTCAACATACTTTCTTATATTTTCTATTTCATCTTTTATTTTCTGTATGTCTTTTGCTATTTTTTCAAGTTTCAATCTATTATTTTCGTATTTAGGTTTTATTTCCTCATACATTCCAATCATTGCATTAAATGCACCATAAATACTTGCAAGCGAATATAAATGGACTCCTTCGTTCATTTCCCACAAGTCATAGCTTACATGCTTGTAGATTTGGTCTTTTTGTCTACCTTCTTTTATTACCTGCTCTTCTATCTCTTTTTTTACTAAGTCTTTTTCTTCTTTTTCATCAAAAACATTTTCTAAATATTTGAATAAGAAATGTAATGCATTTTCACACATTTTCATATTGCTCTGTAAAAATTTTAGTTCTTTAGTGTTTTTATAATGCTCATAAACACCATAAATTACACTTGCTGTCTCATCTATTTGATATCCCCAACAAGGTGCTAATGTTCCATCTGTGTAAAATCTTTGCTCCCACATTCCATTCTTGCTCTGAGTCTTTTTGCAGAAATTTTCATAGAACTTGTCTGTTTCTTTTTTCATATTCAAATAGTCAAATGCCTTAGCAATAAACACGGCATCTCTTGTCCAGCAATACGAATATCTTCCACTCTTTTCTCTGTTTTCATCTATCTCAACAGTTGCAGATACTCCTCCTGTTTCCTCATTTTGTAATAAAGGAAACAGCAATATTGTACGCTTATATAATTCTTTCACTCTGTCATTCACAAGCTTGTTGCTATTTTCTTTTAAATTTAATCCATCATGCTTTTCCAAATAGTTTGTCCAATATTTTTTTGCTTGACTGTATTCTTTATTTACATCTATTCTTTTATAATTTTCTATTTTTTCTTCGAGTTCTTCCATATTTTTTATATTGTTATTATTCTCAATGTATATAAACAAAGTAAAATCTATCTGGTCACCTGATTTTAATTGTCCAAGATTATAGCTTACAGCAGAATCATTAGACATTCCTATATAATCCTTGTCAGTTAGTACAGCTTCTCTAAAACAACTCTCTACATCATTAATTCTATGTCCTGATATATCTTTATTAGCAAATATGTTAAATGAAAAATCATGATTATATTGAATTAATCCATTATCTATTACTTTGCCAGACACCATATTATTATCATTTGAATATAATTTAGAACGTACCAGAAAGCTTAAATCTAAATCAAGCTTATTTCCATTTACAATTGTGTATCTCTTTGCAATTATATTCTCCTTAACAAGAGCAAAGTCAGTCTGTCTTATTTTTAAATTAAAATATGTATTCTCAATTTCAGTATTTAAAATATTCGTATTCTCTGTATAATACTGGTTATATCTGTTATTTATGTCTTGATGAAGATAAATAATTGCAGAATCATTTACCTTCATTCCCACATGAAAAAAGTCCACAAATTGCTTAAAATCTACACTTGGATAGTAAGCCCTTAGTAGCTCTCCTGTGCTACTAAAGGTTACTCTTACATTCTTATTTCCAATAACCGCATCATTAAAAAATTTATTACTCATTGGTTTTCTCCTTTAACTGTTCTCTATAATATCAACAATTCTCTGCTCCAATTCCTTAACCTTTTCATTAACTCTTTTTACATCATCATCGCTTCTTTCTTTTGATAGAAGGTCTTCTTTGATGATGTTTTTCATATCTTCGATTTCTTCCTGTAGTGTCTCTATTCTGTCTAATACTTCTAATCTTAAATAACGTTTATCTATTGGATCTTCGTATTTCTTTTCTACTGTTAGATTTTCATCTAGCGTATATTTTTCTCCATATCCAGGTATTGTGACTGGAATCTGTGTTGTGTCTGCAATTTTGTTTTTCAAAACCAGTTGCCCATTAGGTTCTCCATGTACTAGGAATATGTGCTTTGGCTTTTTTATGAATGAATATACGAAATTTAGTAGCCATTCTTGGTCAGCATGGCCAGAATACCCTTCTATATATTCTATTCTAGCTTTTACGCTAAACTCTTCTCCGAATATTTTAACTTTTTTTGCTCCATCTACTATGCTTCTTCCAAGTGTTCCTGGTGCTTGATATCCAACAAATAATATTGTGCTGTTTGGATTCCAAATATTGTGTTTTAAGTGATGTTTTATTCTTCCAACTTCACACATACCACTGGCAGAAATTATTATTGATGGTTCATCACTCTCATTTAATGCCTTAGATTCGTCTGCTGTTCTTGTAAATTTTAGCCCAGGAAATTCTAGTGGATTGTCTCCTCTTTCCATAATAGCTTTTGTTTCATCATCAAATAAATCTTCATTATTTTTAAATACTTCTGTTGCAGATATTGCAAGTGGACTATCAACATAAACAGGTGCTCTCATCAATGTTTCATACTCTTTTTGGAAAGCTTCATCTTTACTTCTCTCTTCTTTTATTATGTTTAATTCATATAAAATTTCTTGAGTTCTTCCAACAGCAAATGAGGGAATTACAACTGTTCCTCCATTATCTAGTGTCTCTGATACAATATCTAGAAACACTTTTGCCTTGTCATGTGTTCCAACATGTAATCTATCTCCATATGTAGATTCCATTACTAAATAATCTGCATCTTCTATCATGGTTGGTTCTGAAAGTAGTGGAATATCGTTATTTCCTAAGTCCCCTGAAAATACTGTTTTTGTAGTCTTTCCATCTTCATCTACCCAAACTTCTATTATTGCAGACCCAAGCATATGCCCAGCATCGTTAAATCTAACATGAATATGTTCATCAATATCAATAATTTCATCATATTTTATTGGTTTAAATATTTCCAAACATTTTGTAGCCTCTTCTGCAGTGTAAAGTGGTGGCTGTTGTTTTAATCCTTTTCTTTTTCTCTTATTATTCTTCCACTCATTTTCTTGTTCTTGAATGTGTCCACTATCTGGCAGCATTATCGAACATAGCTCACATGTTGCTTTTGTAGCATACACGGGTCCTCTAAAACCTTCATTATATAATTTTGGAATACGACCAGAGTGGTCTATATGTGCATGTGTT
>CAKOZB010000083.1 GCA_934131055.1 uncultured Clostridia bacterium
CCGCAAATAATTTGGAATGATAAGCAATATCCAGAAAAATGGAAGCAGGCTAATGCACGTTACAATAGAAGTAGTACTGGTGGTGGACATTGGGATTATAAAAAAAGGCTACCAGATAGCTGGCAAATTAAGTATAAGAATTTAACTTTTAATATTAAGCCAATGGGATTTAAACATACTGGAATTTTTCCAGAGCAAGCTGTTAACTGGGATTGGATGATGGATAAAATTCAGAATGAAATAAAAACTACAAATAGAGAAGTTAAAGTTTTAAATTTATTTGCATACACAGGAGGAGCAACTGTTGCTTGTCTTTATGCTGGTGCATCTGTGTGCCATGTAGATAGTTCTAAGGGAATGGTTGCGTGGGCAAAAGAAAATGTTGCATCATCAAGATTGCAAGATAGACCAGTAAGATATATTGTGGATGATGTTGTAAAATTTGTTCAAAGGGAGATTCGTAGAGGAAACAAGTATGATGCAATAATTATGGATCCACCTTCTTATGGAAGAGGTGCAAATGGAGAGGTTTGGAAGTTTGAAGAAAATCTACCAATGCTTATAGAAATTTGTATGCAAGTATTATCAGATAATCCATTATTCTTCTTAATAAATTCATACACAACAGGAACATCTAGCATGGTATTAGAAAATTTATTGAAAATGAATATGAGAAAAAAATATGGAAAAAGAGCAGAGGGTGGCATATTTGAAAATGGTGAAGTTGGACTTCCAATGACTGAATCTGATTTTATATTACCATGTGGAATATATTCAAAATGGGTGAAAAAATAAAATGGAAAATCAAATATATTTAATAAAAGTTGATAATGCTGAGATTAACCTAAAAATACTATATGAAGATAATCATATAATTGTAGTAGAGAAACCTGTAAATATTCCTTCACAAGGAGATAAAACTGGAGATATAGACATGCTTGCAATAGTAAAGCAATACATAAAAGAAAAATATAATAAGCCAGGGAATGTTTATTTGGGGCTTGTACACAGACTCGATAGGCCAGTTGGTGGCGTAATGGTATTTGCTAAGACTTCAAAGGCAGCAGCAAGACTAAGTGAGCAGGTAAGAGAAAAAGTATTTAAAAAAAATTATCTAGTAATAGTAAATGGAAAATTTGAGAAGAATAAAGGAACTTTACAAGATTATTTATTAAAAAATGAAAAGACAAATATGAGTAAAGTTGTAAAAGAAGGAACAAAGAACTCTAAATATGCGGAGTTAGACTATGAAGTACTTAAATATGATAAAGAATTGAATTTATCAGTGCTAAAAATAGATCTGCATACGGGTAGACATCATCAAATAAGAGTTCAACTTTCTAGCAGACAACATAGTATATATGGCGACCAAAAATATGGCGGTAGAGGGCATGGAAAGCAAATTTGCCTATGGGCATATAAATTAACAATACAGCATCCAATAAGTAAAGAAGAAATGGCTTTTATGGCAGTACCAGAAAAAGAAAAAAGCTGGAAGATATTAGAAGATATAGTAATTGAATAATAAACAAGAAAATAGTTTCATGAAAATACCATTTTTCGTCATGAAATTATTTTTTTGCCTAAAATTTTCTATTTTATGAATAAAAATATAAATTTTACTGTTAATATGAAAAAATAATCGAATTATGGTATATGATGAGTTCAGTTAAAGAGAGGTGAGCAAAATAATAAATCAAATTTGCGAATCACTAACAAATAAAATACGACAAGAAATGCCTGATATAGATGATGAAGAAGCAGAAGTAATCAAATATGGGCTAGAACTAATAATAGGGGAAGTTCCAAAAATAATACTACTTTTTGTAGTAGCAATGGTTTTAAAAATAGGATGGCTTGTAATATTTGCATACTTTACAATGTTACCATACAAGATTGTTGCTGGTGGCTTTCATCTAAAAACGAACATAGGGTGCACAATTGGAACACTTACAATCTATTATGGAAATGTTTTAATTAGCAAATATATAATTTGGACATCTATATATGCGAAATATACAGTAATTTTTATGATTTTTGTATTTTCAATAATAATGGTAAGTTTATATGCACCAGCTGATACTGTAAATTTACCAATATTAACAAAAAGGGAAAGGAAAACGAAAAGAATTCTATCATACGTATTTGCTACAATAACATTATTGGCGGCAATTATAATTAAAGATAACATATTTTCTAATATTTTGTTACTCAATGTATTAATAGAATCTATTTGTATATCAAAAGTAGCATATAAATTAACCAAAAATGAATATGGGTATGAAAATTATTTGAAAGAACTTTGAGATAGATAATAAAACATCAAGCCGGCGATGCTTATTATAAATAAAAAATAAATTACCAAGGGGGTAAATAATTATGTTAAAATTATTAGTAAAAATAGCAGAAAAATATGCAAAATCTACAAATACAGCTTGTATTCTTTGGGGTGTATTCCACCAACCAAAAATGCCAGCTAGCTTAATAAAAAAAGACTAGTTAAATACAACTCTTACAATAATACATAAAGATGGTTATAGAAATATAGCCATCCTTTTTGATTATTTAGTTTTGACCATCTAATAAGATATAAATGAATTAATAATATAAACCATGGTATAAAACCATGGTTGTAAACTAGTTTTTATAAATTTCTATTTGTTGTTTAAATAGCTTATCATCTTTGCTTGTAAATCTAGTTATATTTTTATGCTTCTTTAAGATATTTTCCACTTCCCATAATCCAAGCCCAGTATTATGAGGTTTAGTAGAATAGCCTTTTTCGTAAATTTTTTCAATATCAACATTAATATTTTTATAAGTATTTTCAATAATTAACAATTGTCTATTACGAGAAAAATCATTCCTTATTTCAACATGTATATATTTATTATCGCATTCAGAAGTAGCCTCAATTGCGTTATCCATAAGTATGCCAAGAATTCTAGTAAATTCATAAATACCCATATATAAATTGTTGAAATCAATAAAAGACTCTAAAGATATTTTTATTCCTAGATTATCAGCTTTATAATATTTGTTTGCTAATACTGAATAAACAGCAGGACTATTTATACTATTTGGATTTAATGATTCTAAATTATTTACTTGATTACAATCTTGTAAAAGCTGTTTGTAGTATTTTTTTAATCCTTCTAGATCATTTGTTTCAACATATCCACCAATACCAGAAATTATATTTGCAAAATCATGCTTAAATGCTCGTATATTATCATGTAAAATTTGTAATGTTTTGTTATACTGTTTCTCTTGTTCTAAAGCTTCTTCTGCTTTTTTTAAATTCATTGTTTTTATCATACTATATATGCTTAGTGAAAAATAAGCTGTTAATGATAGAATATTTATTATAACAACGAATGAAGGGAGGTTATTATTAAAAAATACTATTAGATAACCTTGCATAAACATAACAATGATACCAATTATTATATTGGTACCTAGCAAAGCTTTATTTTCTTTGCCAAGAGAATCAAAAAATTTTATATTAAATTTCACATGTCTAACAATTTTTATTATTAAGAAAAGCATTAAGTAAATTAGTAAATTTATAATTAATCTTAAAATAGGAATGGAAGCACATTTGACATAATCTATTTTTAATATTACTAAAAATATTCTAGATAGGATTATTTCGAAAAGTGTAATGCAAATTGTTGGTAAAAACTCAGCATATAAAGCTTTAAAAAAACTTAGTTTAAATATACACATTATTATTATAGGCATAACCGTAAGAGTAAGGATATTGCTATATGGCTTCGGTATAAAGAAAGAGCTAACCAATGCGATAGGTACAGTTATTGCAAGATATAAATGCTTCTGCTTTGTAGATGTTTGTATTTTTAAGACATTTAAGAAAAATTCCATTGTAAGTGGAATTTCTATTAGTGATAGAAATATTGAAAAAACCATAATTAAATTTTCGTTTTGAGTAGTCATTGCTACCCACAGTTTATTTAAAATTTCCATAGTTATTTATAACCTCCATAAATGTTTTTCTGTATTTTCCGCCAATGAAACAAAAAGAGTTTGGCGGAGTCTTAAAGAATATAGTGTCTGTCTTAAAATCTATATTACGAATGTTATTAATGTTAACAATAAAAGACTTGTGGCATCTAACAAAATTTTTTGGGAGACCCAGAAAAATTTTATTAAAAGACCCATATGTTTCTACTATGCCAGTCGTTAAATTAAATACCGTTTTGGCACCTGATTTCTCAATAAAGTTTACAAGAGTTTGATTTACTAATTGTTTATTGTTGTTCAAATTTAAAAATTTAGTTGAGTTATTTCGTATGTCCTCTGATAGACGATTTATAGTTTTTTCTAAAGTAGAAATATTAAATGGCTTATGAATAAAATCAAACGTCTTGCATTCATAAGCCGAAACAATATATTCAAAATGTGCAGTAATAAAAATTATATATATAAATTTATTTGTTTTTCTAATTTGTTTAGCAATTTCAATGCCATTTGAGGTAGAATTGAGGTCTATGTCCAAGAATAGAACGTCAACGGTATTGTTATTTAGATAGTTTAATAAATCTTCAGAATTAGATGCAGCAAACACTATTGTGGCTCCGGTAGTCATATTTTAGAAAAATTTTTTCCAACATTTCCTTCAATTTTGACAATACTTGAACATTGTCGTCACATAGCGCAAATTTTATCATAAGCTCATCTCCTTTAAATATAAAATAAATCGGGGATTATATTGAAAAAACAGATACTACCCATTTTTTTCCAAATTGATTACTAATATATTCCAAATTTTAAATATTGTCAATATTTTAATTAAAAAAATAAAATAAAAATGTCGAAAGTTGCAAAATACTTGCACTTTTACTGAAAATATTGTAAAATATATATAACTATGAAAATTGTTTTTGGGGGAAAATTATGGAATTTTATAATAGAATAAAAGAAATTTGCAAAAGACATAAAAAAGTAGCTCTTTTTGTTGATATGGATGGAACAATAGTTGAATATAATGTTTTTCCAGATGGCTTTGTGACAACGGCAACTAAAGAAGTATTCTTAAATGCAGAACCATTAGAAGTTGTTTTGAATAATTTGAAAAAAATAAATGAGATAGAAAATTTAGATATATATATACTATCTTTAGCTAGAAGTTTTATAATAATAGAGGAAAAAAAGCAATGGTTAAAAAAATATGCACCATTTATTAAAGAGGAAAATTATATATTATTAAATAGAGAAAATGGTGATTATAATTCGGAAAACAGGGAATTCGTAAAGAGCATAAAAATGAAAGAAAAACTAAATGAATATGACTACGTCATGCTTTTGGATGATGAACATAAAATTCTAAAGAGAACTTTAAAAGAAATCGGAGATAATGGGGAAGTATTCCATATATCATCAGCAACATTATAATATGGAGGAAATTGTATGAGTTTTGATATTGAAGAAGCTAGAAAGAAGTGGCAACTAACAGATGAAGAATTTAATAAAAATATGGATGAAATATTTGCAGAACTGTCATTATTGGCTGAAAAGCAGGAGCATCCTACTTTCGTGTTTGTTGGTGGACAGGCTGGGTCAGGGAAAAGTGTCTTAGTTGCGAAAGAAAATCAAAACTTAAATGGTAGAGCCATAATAATTGATCAGGATGAATTAAGACCAAAATACCCGAGAGATAAATATAAACAAATTCATGATAGCTGTACGGAAAGAGAAGAATTTTTGATATTGAAACCGTATATATCTAGAGCAGTTAGAACTCTTGAAATGAGGGCTGTAGATGAAGGATATAATATTATTTTGGAATCTGCATTGCGTAGTGTAAGTTCATTTATAGATACAATTCAAGAACTTAAAGAAAGAGGGTATAGAACTAAACTATCAGTTCTAGCGACACCAGAGGTTGAAGCTAATTTATCAATGTTAACTCGTTATTGTTATTATTTGAAAAGAGACGGAGAATGTAGAAGAAATACAAGATTAGACCATGATGCAGTTGAAAAATTAAGAATGAATATACAAAGACTAGATGAGTTAGAAATTTTTGATGATATAACTATATCTATGAGAGGTAAGAGAATGGATGCTTTACCTATTGAAATATATGCTAAACAAAAGAATGCAACTATCACACCTTTGCAAGCTTATGATTACGGTGTTAGGTGTTCATTTGAAGATACAGCAAAAAATTTTCAAAGTAGATATAATCAAATAAGAAACGTTTTAATGCAATATAAAGAGACGAAACAATTGGAAAAACTAGAAGAGATAAAAAATGCTTTTGATAAGGAAGAAGGGAGGTAATCAATATGACGGAAGATATTGATTATGTCAGTTTACTAGATGTAGCAAAAATGAATTTAAACGAGAGAATTAATGAAACTATGAGATTATATAAAGAACAAAAGGATTCATCTAAAAAGAAGGAATTAATAAATTTATTGAACGATAGACAAAATATATTTTTATTTGATAAAGAAACTATAAGAAAGTATTTAATATAAGGAGTATACTAATGGAAAAAATGAAAAAAATTGATTTTTCTATAGGAATATATGATGATATTTCTGAAAATATAAAAAGTAAAATAAAAAGAGAATCTCAAAAGTGTGAGATATATGG